>JACMJD010000143.1 GCA_014380825.1 Phycisphaerae bacterium
CGGCAATTACATGGTGATGGGCGCCGTGGCCGCGGCGATCTGCACGCCGCCGCTGGGATTGGGGCTGGCGACGTTTATCTATCGGAAAATCTGGAGCGAAGAAGAGCGCGACGCCGGCATCGCGGCGGCGGCGATGGGGATGATCGGCATCACCGAAGGCGCGATCCCGTTCGCCGCGAGCGATCCGTTGCGCGTCATCCCGTGCATCATGCTCGGCTCGGCCACCGCCGCGGTCGTGGCGATGCTCGGCCACGTGGGCGATCACGCCCCGCATGGCGGGCCGATCGTGCTGCCGGTCGTCGACAACAAAATCATGTACGTGATCGCGATCCTCGCCGGCACGATCGTCACGGCGATCGCGATCAACGCGTTGAAAGTGATGACCAGACATGGTGCGAAACAGGATGAGGCCGAGCCCACCTCCGCCTCGCCCGCGCGCGCCACTGCTGCCACTGCTTCTGTTTGAGAAATGTGAAGAGAAGGAACCACAGATTTTACAGATTAAGAAAGTGCATTTGAAATCTGTGAAATCTGTGGTTTGAACTTCTTAGTTTTTCCGGGACGCGAATATGAAGATCGTTGCCGTCACCGCTTGTCCGACTGGGATCGCTCACACGTATATGGCCGCCGAGCAGCTCGAGAAGACGGGCAAGGCGCTTGGCCATGAGATCAAAGTGGAGACGCAGGGCGCGATGGGCATTGAGAACGAGCTGAGCGCGTCCGACATTAAGAACGCCGACTTCGTGATCTTCGCCGTCGATATCGAAGTGGAACAGCGCGACCGTTTCGAAGGGCGCAAGATTGTCGAAGTGCCGGTGCAGGAAGCGATCAAAAACCCCAATGGCGTGTTCGCCAAACTCTTGGGGAAATGAAAGAAATACTGCCACAAAGGCACGAAGGACACGAAGTAAAGACAAGATTGATTTCTTTCTGAGTTCCTTCGTGTCCTTTGTGCCTTCGTGGCAAACGCTCTTTTTGGTTCCCGCATGTCGCGCGAAATTCGATTTGATTTTCCGCTGTCGCACGGACTGCACGCTCGTCCGTCGAGTCATGTGCAGGCGCTATCGAATCGGTTCGCATCGCAGATTCAGCTGACGAACACGCGCACCGGTCACGCCGCCAACGCCAAGAGCGTGCTGTCGATGGTGTCGGCGGACGTGCGGCAGAACGATGCGTGCGTGATTTCGATCAGCGGGCCCGATGAAGAACGCGCCGAAACCGAATTGAAGCGATTCATCCGCGATGTGCTGCCCGGCTGCGACGATCAGCTCCCCGAAGTGAAGAAGCCGTCGGGTGAACCACTGCTGCCGCGATCGCTTCGCGCCGCAGGTCTGAACGATCACTATCGCGGCGTGGCGGTGAGTGGTGGGATCGGATGGGGCAAAGTCGTTCTGCTGAATGACCGCTCGCCGCCGGAGGATTTGGCGAACGGTCAGGCGATCGATCCGCAGAAAGAGCTGGCGCGGTTTGATGAGGCCCGAAAATCGTTGCAATCGACTATCGAATCGCACATCGCGTCGGCCAGCAACGGCAAAGAGATCGGCGTGCTTCGCGCGCACGTCGCAATCTTGAACGACGTCGCTCTCGCCGAGCGCGTCGGCACGCTGATCGCGCGCGAAAACAAAAGTGCGCCGCAAGCCGTCCGTGCGGCCGCGGAGTTTTTCATCTCGACATTGCAGAACAGCGACAGCGCCTATGTCCGCGAGCGTGTGCTTGATTTGCAGGATGTCTGCACGCAACTGCTCGACGCACTGTCCGGTCGAAGCAACGCAATCGAATCAATAAAGCTTGACGGCCCCAGCGTTTGCGTGGCCGATCGACTCACGCCGAGCCAGTTTCTGGCGCTGGATCGAACGCTGCTGAAGGGTTTAGTGCTTCACGAAGCCGGCACCACTTCACACACCGTCATCCTCGCGCGCTCGATGA
>JACMJD010000144.1 GCA_014380825.1 Phycisphaerae bacterium
CGCCGTGGCGAAATGCGGTTCGTCGGCACGCCACAAAATGTCATTGCCATCGCGCGTGATGCGCTTGAACTTCCACTCGCCGCGATTGCCGACGGCCAGTCCCGAGCCCACGATCTCAAACGCGATCGGCAGCGGGCCGGTGTTTTCTTTCAACATCTGCACTTTGATGAACGACAGGTAAACCCGCCGATCGATGCAGATGCCGTGCTGGCACCACATGCGGATCCAATCGGGGTGCTCGTCGCGCTCCAGCGGCAGGAGAGTTTTCAGCCCGCCTTTTTCATCGAGTAAATACCGGAAATTCTTCAGCCCACCGTCCCCGGTTTGTGATGGCAGAATCAGGCCTGTGTTGTTGATCATGTGCTCGAACGTGCCACGGCCGGACATATCCCACGGCCCGACGGGTTGGCCGTCGATCTGCCAGATGCTGTGCGTGGTTGGCCGCGTGCCGACGAGCGTGTCGCCGAAATACCATAGCGTTTCGTGCTCATCGAGCGGAATCGAAAACGCGCCGTCCTGTCCAACCATGCGATTGGGATTATCCGCAAACTGCGGCCCCAGATCCCGCGCCGCGGCCACCTGCAAACTCTTCGCACTGCTCATCGTCGTTGTGCTCATTTCATCCCCCCGCCAAGGAACTGGATGTCGATCGATGTGCGAATGATCTCGCCGTTGCTCGACCGAATCTCCACTGCATCGTTGTTGCCCGCCGGTTCGATCGATTCGACACGATCAAATCGCTCCGGGATCTCCGCGATCGCCATGATGTAATTCACGACCGTCGGCCGATTCGCGTCGAGCTCGACATGCGTTTCGATCCCGCGCCGCCGCCGCGGATTGTCCGCCACCGATTCGGCCAGGCCGTAATGAAAATTCGCGGTGACTTCTTCCAGTCCCATCACGTTGACATGACGACCGCTCCACGGCGCATAATGCCGCCCGCCGTTCGAGATCCATAAGATCGTACTGCGCAGCACGCGCGGATCCTTCAGCGCGAACCACACATATCGCTGCTTCGCAAACGCCACCGCCGTCCACGCGAAGGGCGCGCTCGCGTCGCTGGCCATCATCACGAGATCTTCGTATCCGCGTCGTGCGGGATATCGCGAGAGGTCCGTCGTCTCACCGGCGACCGTCTCAACACGCGACAGCGAATCGAATTCCGCCCCGGGCTTCAGCATCGAATACCCGCGATCCTCAGGCCTCTCAACCGGCTCGGGAAACACCTGACCATAAACGATCCGGCTCGTCGAGATCACGCCGCTGCCGGGTTCGTCCGGAAACTTCAACATCGCGTGATGGCCAATGGTGGTCGGACCCGTTGCGCCCGAGATCACATGACGCGAGTAAATCGCGTGATGTCCGCGACGAAGCGAGATCGTCTTGTCCACCCGCGCCTGACGAACTTTCGTCGCCAGGCTCAACCGCAATTCTGGCCCGTCGTTCTTCTCGATGCCTTCGAATTTCCAGTTCGCATTGGCCACCTCACCATGCACCGGATACCGCTCGCGCCCGAACGGCGCGCCGTTCCCACCAAAAGGCATGCAGAAGAAGTCCCCGCGCAACACCTTGATGATGGCCGGCGTCTTCGGATCACGCTGCACCGACTTCTCCAGCGCCCAGGGCGCGACCGAATACGGCGTGATTTTCCGCCCGTTCAGCTTGAACGCCACCGGCGCCATGTGTCCACCCGCGCGCGTGACAAACGCCTCAACCAGAGGCGTAGCGATCCGCCACGACGGCTGGCCGAGGATCGTGGTGAGCTTCGATGATTTGCTCGCGGAGATCACCGGCACGGATGCCCCCAGTGCAACGAGGCAATGTCATCCAGAGCGGTATTCCGCGAAGGATCTAGCCTGTCGTGTGAAGCCAGATGCTTCGCGGAGTACCGCTCTGCATGACATCGCTCTGATGATCGTCGGAAAGTACTCATGACCGGCGCGCCAGTGGCAGTCCCTTCGTCTTCATATCGATCTTCGTGATATGCCACCGCCCGAGATTCGCCGCGAACAGTTGATCGAAATTCTTTCCGCCGAATGCGATGTTCGTGGGATTCGCCAGCATGTGCGCTTCCCAGTCGTCGATCAGGATGCTCACTTTTTTCTGCGGCGTTACTTTGTAAACTCGCGCCGGCGTGTAGCACGTGACGTAAAGATTTCCGCGAGCATCAAACGCAAGACCATCGGGCAGCGCCTTCGGGATCTTCACGTACACCGATCGCTTGCCGGCCGAGCCGTCTTTGTTGATCGCAATTCGCTCGACGCCGGGCAGCCACGTGCAGACGACGTACACCGCGTCGTTCTTCGGCCCGATCGCGATTCCGTTCGCGAAGTTGAACGGGCCGGGGTGCCAGACGTTCAGCTTGCAATCGTTATCGATTTGCATGATCCGGCCGTTTACCTTGCGGAACGCGCCGCTGTCCGTGACGAAGAGCGATCCATCGCCCGCGAACGCCAGGTGATTCGGAACGCTAAATCCGCGCGCAAGTTGTTCCAGCTTCAAACTCGTGAGGCACAGCGACCACACGCACTTCTTGCGCAGATCGCAGATCGCCAGCCACTTGCCATCCGGCGCGACCGCGACGCCGAGAATGAATCCGCCGGTGTTGGCAATCTCGTCGATCTGCTTTCCATCGGCGCTGATGCGATAAATCTGCCCGGCTTCACCACCGGCGAAGAACGTCCCGTCCGGATGCGCGGCGATGCACTCAGGGTGATCCAACCCGTCGGCGAAGATCGAAGCTCGGCTCAGTGGCAGCGGCACGCGTGCGTCCTCATTGAAAAATGACAAGGTGCCAAGGTGAAGGGATGACAACGTGAAAAGGCAAATCACCTTGTCACCTTGTCACCCCTTCACCTTGTCAGCTTTTTCCCGGCACGGCCCATCGGCGTTCCGGCGTGATCGCGAACCAGCCGGGCCGGTGCGGGTCGCGATCGTACGGATAATTTCCCAGCTCTTTGTACAGCTCTGAATACTGCCGCAGCTTGTCGCGATCCAGCTCCACGCCAAGCCCCGGCCCGTGCGGCACGGCGATCGCGCCGTTCACATATTTCATCTTCCCGCCACGGATGATGTCGTCGGTCAGATGGTGATAGTGCGCATCCGCGGCGAACGAAAGATTCGGCAGCGTCGCGCCCAGGTGCAGCATCGTCGCGAGTTGGATGCCAAGCTCACCCGATGAATGTACGGCCACGCCGAGCTGCACTTTTTCGCAGATCACGCCCGCTTTCCACGCTTGGCGCAGCCCGCCCCAGAAGGTGGTGTCGAGCAGGATGACATCGACCGCGCCGCTGCGGATGTTGGCGGCGAGCTGTTCGAAGTTGACGACGACCGTGTTAGTTGCCAGCGGAATGCGAACTCGGTCGCGCACGCGCCGCATGCCTTCCATGCCGAAACACGGATCTTCGAAATAATCGTTGCTGAGATCTTCAATCAGATGGCCAATGCGGATCGATTCCTCGACGCTCCACGCCGCGTTCGGATCGATGCGCAGGCGATGCTCCGGAAACTCCTCGGCCAGCGCGCGAAACACTTCGACTTCATGATCCGGCGCGAACACGCCCGCCTTCAGCTTGTGCGTCGTGAATCCGTGTTTCGCCACAAGCTGCCGCGCGTGGGCGAGCATTTGCTTGGGCGTTTCTTCTCCGCCCGCGCCGGTTTTTTCGTCGCGATATCGGAAGAACAAGTATGACGCGAACGGCACTTCATCGCGCAGCGCCCCGCCGAGCAGATCGCACGCGCGCACGCCGAGCTTCTTCCCGATGATGTCGATGCATGCAAACTCGATCGCCGCATGAAGCTGCGCGCGA
>JACMJD010000145.1 GCA_014380825.1 Phycisphaerae bacterium
CCCGAGGCGTTCGTGAGCAACCCGCAGGAAGGCGTGGCGAAATTGCAGGAAGCGCTCGAACTCACCGAGCCGCCGCGCATCGTGGAAGGCATCGACATCGCGCACCTGCAGGGCGGGGAGACGGTCGGATCGAAGGTCTGCTTCATCGACGGCTCACCGTTCAAAGACGGCTATCGCCGGTACAAGATCAAGCACGGCCAGGGGAACAACGATTACCTTTCGATCCAGGAAGTCGTCTCGCGCCGTTATCGCGAGGCAGGGGCGAGCAACGAGCTGTATCCGGATGTCATCCTGATCGACGGCGGCCTCGGGCAGCTTCATGGGGCGCTGGAAGTGTTCAAGACGATGGACGTTCGCCCGCCTATGGTGATCTCGCTGGCGAAGAAGGACGAGCTGGTCTACGTGCAGGCCAAGACCGAGCCGATCAAGCTGTCGCGAAACCACCTGGGCTTGAAGCTGCTGCAATACATCCGGGACGAAGCGCATCGCTTCGCCCAGCACTATCATCACATTCTGCGAAGAAAGTCGCAGCTTGAAGAAGATGTGAAGAAGGGCCGGCGACCGCCCCGCGCACGGAAGAAGAAACCGGCAGCGTCGCCCGAACCGACGCCGGTACCTCAGGAAATTTCGCCGCCGGCGCCAAACACAGATGCCAACGGCGCGGCGAACGGGTAATCTATCCGGTCGCTGCTGCACCATTGATTCGACACCGACGAGGGGCCAATGAATCGTGCGATCATCTGTGTTCTGATCGCGGCGATCTGCACGTATCCGATCGCGCCGCATTCCGCGATTGCGCTTCAAACCTCAGATGAAGCGCCGGCTAATCGTCAACTTCCAGGTTCCTCGCGCACGCCGCTGCTGAGCAAGGTGGAGGATTCGATCGCGCGCGGCGTGAAATATCTGCTCGGGCGGCAGAACGCCGACGGAAGCTTCGGCGATGAAAACGCAGTCCCAAGCCGACGCGTCGGCGAAACTGCGCTGGCCACGCTCGCGCTTCTCAACAGCGGCGAATCGCATCAGTCGCCGAAGCTGGCGAAGGCGATCACGTTTCTTCGTAAGACCAAATCGGTCGGTCGCGACACGACGTACGCGATCGCGCTTCGCGCGTGTGTCTGGGCGACTCTGCCCGAACCGGTGCGCGGATCGAACCTGAAAGCGGATCTCGGCTGGCTGCTGACCAGTTGCCTGAAGACTCGCGATTTCGACGGCCTGTATGCCTACGGATTTCCGAGTCGGCCGGATTTCTCGAACAGTCAGTATGGTGTGCTTGGAGTCTGGTACGCGCAGCTCGCTGGATTGGAAGTGCCGACGAACTATTGGAATCGCGTCGAAAAAGCGTGGCGAAAATATCAGGAAGATGATGGCGGATGGGCATATGTGCCGAGTCGCGGCAGTGCGAGCTACGCATCAATGACGGCGGCAGGTGCAGCGACGTTGTACATCACCAACGATTACCTGCACGCGTCGGAGTCGCAGGACCTGATGGTTCCGACGACCAACAAAGAGCTCGATCGCGCCATCGAGTGGTTAGGCAAGAATTTCGCCGCCGACTACAACGCCGGCCTCGATACGGATCTAAAGCCGAAGAACGATGTTGACGCAGCGCTTGCGGGCCTGGGCTTTCGACGACGCGACAACGGCTCGTTCGTTCACTACATGCTGTTCGGATATGAGCGCGTCGGCGAAGCGAGCGGCCTGACGCGGTTCGGCAAGCATCGCTGGTTCGAAGAAGGCGCCCGGTTCCTGCTCGAGACACAAGCGTACGATGGCAGTTGGGATGGCCGCGACCCGGTTGAGATTGGACCGGTCGCCAATACATCGTACTCGCTGCTGTTCCTCTCGCGCGGCCGCTCGCCGGTCGCAATTCAGAAACTGCAATTCGGTCCTGACGGCAAGGGCCGGTGGAATAACCGTCCGCGCGATGCAGCCAACTTCGTGCGCTTCATGCGGCACGCGACCGAGCGGCACATGAACTGGCAGATCGTCAGCGCCGATGCGCCGCTCGAAGACCTGCGCGAAGCGCCGATCCTCTATCTCGCCAGCGATCGGCTGATCGATCTCACCGAATCACAGCGACAGAATCTGCTGACCTATGTCAATGAAGGCGGGCTGCTTCTCTTCGTCAACGAAGGCGCGACCGATGCGTTCGCCAAGAGCGTGACGGCGCTGTGCAAAGATCTCTGGCCGCGATATTCCTTTCGCGATCTGCCGGCGGATCATCCGGTCAAGCAGAATAACTTCCCGATGAACGGCTGGACCGATCCGATCCGCGGCCTGAGCAACGGAGTTCGCGAGCTGGCGATCCTCATGCCCAGCGGCGACGTCAGTTGGAAATGGCAAGCTGGCGGCGGCGCAACGCAGGTTAATCTCTCGCCCTACGCACCGCTTGGGAATCTGTCGCTATATCTCAATGACAAATCCAACCCGCGCTACAAGGGCGAAGCCAGTTGGATCGAGCGCGACAGCTCCGCCGATGACGCGCCGACGCGGCGATTCGTCGCGCGGTTAAAGTTCAATGGTGATTGGAATCCCGAACCGCTCGGCTGGAAACGCATCGCCAACCTGTTGCACAACGCACAGGATTGCGAGGTTCATTCCGATGCGATCGACCTGGCCCCGGGCAAACTGAAGATTGCCTACACGCTAGCGCACCTGACATCGACGGGAAAGTTTGACCTGAAGGCGCAGGAGCGCGAAGCGCTCAAATCGTACATCGACAAAGGCGGCACTCTTCTGTTCGACGCGGCCGGCGGATCAACCGAAGCGACGGCTGCGTTCGAGGCCCTGATGGCCGCGCTGTATCCGGGCGTGCAGCCGGCGCCGTTGTCGATCGATCATCCGATCTACACCGGCTCGTTCGAGCACGGCCGCCCGATCGAGCGCTTCGACTATCGCCGTGGTGCACCCGGACGATTAGCGCCGACGAAACTACCGCGGCTCAAAGCCTACACGGTGAAAGGTCGCGTGATCGCGATTGAATCGCCAGAAGATCTCTCCGCCGCGATGGTCGGTTATCCGACCGGTGGAATTACCGGCTATACCCCCGCGACGGCGGTGCAGATCATCCGCAACGTCGTCATGTGGAGCGACGCGCCGAAAAAATAATGGTGCGCGGGTAATCCGTTCGGAAGGAAGCTGTGCTTCGTTGACGAGCGGACAACGTTCACCGGCTCGCCGGAACAGATGGAAGAGATGCGCAAGCGGTTCGTGTCGCGGTGAGCCGGCAGAAAAAAAAGGTCGTCATCCAGAGCGGTACTCCGCGAAGGATCTGGCCACACGCGTGAAGCCAGATCCTTCGCGAAGTTCCGCTCTGGATGACTGCGCGGCAATTCAACATTTCACTCGCGTGAACACTCCAGCACCACCTCCTCGTCCGCGTCATCCGGCGGACGCTGTTCGTAAATCTTCAGCGCCGTGATCCTCTCGAACCCAGCGGCGGCCAACCGCGCGGTCATTTCCGGCAGATCGGAGTGCCGAAGATTGAACTCTTCAAACTCCGTCGCGAGGAGTTGGCAATCCTTGATGAGCTCGTAGCGATGGACGCTCGATGCGATTGATGTGCTCGCGTCGTATCGGCTCAGCCATGAGATGATGAGCCGAGCGCCGTCGGCGCGATCGATCCACCGCCCTCCCCACGGCCAACTGCCTGACTCCTTCGGTTTACGCTGACCGACTTCAACGACGAGCTTCGCATTCGGAAGCATGAGCTCGCGAAGCCGCTTCAGGCTCGCGTCAAGCGCAACCTCGTCGGTAATCAGACCGAGCGATCCGGCCGGGATGATGACCAGCCCGTACTTTCGCGGGAGATCAATCTCAGGCAACGATTGCTCGGTCACGTTCGCATTCAATCCCAGCAGCTTTAACTTCTCGCGACACGCGGCCAGCATGTGCGGCGAGGCGTCAAAGCCGTCGATGTCGAAGCCGCGTTGCCGCAGCGGGATCAGGAATCTCCCCGGCCCGCACATCGGCTCGAGGAACGGCCCGGCCGATTGCTCGGCGTAGCGGAGATAGAACTCCAACGCATCCCGCGGCGCGGTGGGTTTGTCGGTGTCGTAAAATTCAGTGCAGAGTTTTTTGTAGCAATTCATAAAGTGAAAGCTCGCATAAGCGCGCACACGCGATGTATGTCCGAGTGCGCGCGGAATCGTTGTGGATTAGGAAACGGAAGAATGAATCAGAGGCGAGCTGTCATGATCGCACCGCGTTCGGTGCGGACGTGAATCTAACGAACGATCCTCATTCCAGCAACGCTTTTCTTGCGGCAAGTACGATCTCGCGCGCCTCGTTGGAGCTGTCCGCCATCGCGGTGATGTGTCCCATCTTTCGGCCGGGCTTGGGGATTTGCTTGCCATACAGATGCAACTTCGCGCGCGGATCGCGCAACGCCGCGGGCCAGTTGGGCGTGCGGTCCTGCCACAGATCGCCCAGCAGGTTGGCCATCGCCGCGGGTCGCAACAACGTCGGATCACCGAGCGGCAGGTCGCAGACGGCCCGGAGCTGTTGCTCGAACTGACTCGTCACGCACGCGTCAAACGTGTGATGGCCGGAGTTGTGTGGCCGCGGCGCGAGCTCGTTCACGAGGATCTCCTCGCCGACGACGAACATCTCCACCGCTAGCACGCCGACGAGATTCAACGCGCTGCAAATCGCGATGGCCAGCTCCACCGCATCACGCTCCACCCGCGGCGACACTTGCGCGGGCGCCGTCGTCACATTGAGGACGCCGTTCACATGATCGTTGCGACCGGGCGCAAAACATTGCGTTTGCCCGCTGGACGTGCGGGCGCAGATCACGCTGATTTCGAAATCGAACGGAACGACCTTCTCCAGGATGCTGAGTGGTCGACCGATTTTGTTGAACGCATCGGCCGCTTGCGACGGATCGTCGATCCGAATCTGCCCTTTTCCGTCGTAGCCGTAGTCGGCAGACTTCAAGATCGAGCGCGAACCGATCTGCGACGCCGCGAGCGGCGAATCTTCAGCGCTGCGCACTTCGCGGAATTCGGTAACGGGAATTCCGTGTTCAACGAGAAACTTCTTCTCGCGCAGCCGATGCCGACATGTCTCTAGCACGAACGGCGACGGATGCACCGGCCGAATCTCTTCGATCGCCGCCAACGTCTCGGCCGGGACGTTTTCAAATTCGAACGTGACGACGTCCACGCCGAACGCGAACCGACGCGCCGCGTCGAGATCGTCGTAAGGCGCGTTGATCTCGTAATCAGCGACCTGCCCCGCCGGCCCGTCAGGCGTTGGATCCAGCGCGTGAACGCGATAACCCATTCGCCGCGCCGCAATGGCGAACATGCGCCCAAGCTGCCCGCCGCCGAGAATACCGATGGTTTGGCCGGGGAGGATCATTTAGAGTGACGTGTCGAGCACGTCTTTCGTTTGCGCGGCACGGAACGTCTTCAATCGCATGGCGATTCCTGAATCGTTCAGCGCCAAAATCTGCGCCGCCAGGATACCGGCGTTCTTTGCGCCGGCTTCGCCGATCGCGAGCGTCGCGACGGGAATTCCTGCCGGCATCTGCACGATCGACAGTAGCGAATCCAATCCGCTCAGTGCCTTGGATTGCACCGGCACGCCTAGCACCGGGAGCAGGGTCTTCGCAGCGCACATCCCCGGCAAGTGTGCCGCCCCACCGGCCCCGGCGATGATCACTTTCAGCCCGCGCGATTCGGCGCTGCTCGCATATTCGAACAACAAATCCGGCGTGCGGTGCGCCGACACGATCCGCTTCTCATACGCCACTTCCAATTGATCGAGCAATTCGGCTGCGTGACGCATGGTCTCCCAATCGGATTTGCTGCCCATGATAATTCCGATAACCGGCGAAGACTTGCTCGACATCCGCGGAATTATATCGAGCATGCCGAAGAATGGATGCAGAGCAGAAAAAAAGCAGGACAGGTGCCGTTCATCTCGGCCATCCCGAGGCGCACATTCCGTGGGTCGATGTGCCCGACACCGCCGCCAAGCCGCTGTCGCGACCGAAGATCGCGATGATGTTTGCCATTGCCGTGGCGATCGCGTGGGTTGCGTATTTTCTCGAGCACGTCGCGCATGGCGTGGCCGACGCGCGCGTGGTGCTGCCTTGGGTCACGCCGTTCGCATTGCTGCTGGCGTGCATCGCGCTTATGCCGTTCATCGCACGACATTGGTGGGAACACAACTACGCCTCGGTTGTGGTTGCACTGGGCACGATCATCATCGCCTATTACCTGCTGCGCGTGGAACACGGCACGGGAAATCTCGCTCGCGCCGGCGCGGAGTACATCAGCTTCATCTTTCTGCTCGGCTCCCTGTTCATCGTCTCGGGCGGAATCCTGATCCGCGTGCGCGCTGAAGCGACACCGCTGGCGAACACAACGCTCCTGCTGATCGGCGCGGTCATCGCCAACATCTTCGGCACGACCGGCGCGTCGATGCTGCTGATCCGTCCGTACCTCCGCATGAACGAGGGCCGCGTACGGGCGTTCCACGTCGTCTTCTTTATCTTCGTCGTCGCCAACTGCGGCGGCTCGCTCACGCCCATCGGTGATCCGCCGCTTTTTCTCGGATACCTCGTCGGCGTGCCGTTCTTCTGGGTGGCCGAGAACTGTTGGCCGATCTGGCTGATGGTCAATCTAGTGCTGCTTGCTGTCTTCTACGTATTCGACGCCCGACACAAATCAATGGCGCAGGGGCCGAAGGAATCCAGCTACGGCGAAGTAGTCAGCCTGTACGGCGCCGTCAACCTCATCTTCATCGCGATGATTATTGGTGGGATATTTCTGCACGCGCCATACCGCGAGATGATGATGGCCGCCGCCGCATGTGGATCACTGTGGTTCACGCCGCGACGCGTACACCTTGAAAATCATTTCAACTACGCGCCGATCCGCGAGATCGCGTTCCTGTTCTTCGGCATCTTCATCACGATGCTGCCGGCGATGAATTACCTCGCGCATCTGGGCGTTCATACGACCGCTCTCCGGCGTGGGGCCCGCTCACGTGCAGTTCTGGGGTTTCTGGCTTACGCACGGGGCGGTCGTGCTCACGGCGCTGTACGTCGTGTTCGTGAGAGGCTTCAGACCCACGTGGCGCGACTACGGGATCGCGTGCGGCCTGATCTATGTGTACCTGGCGGTCGTGCTGCCCATAGATCTCCTGCTCGACGTGGACTATGGATACGTCGGGCGGGCCAGCCCCGGCCAAACGACGTTCGCGGAGATGCTGGGTCCGTGGCCCTTGCGGCTGGTGTGGATGGCGCTCATTGTGCATGCGGGGTTTGCGATGCTGATGCTAGTGAGCGTGCTGCCCGCCCG
>JACMJD010000146.1 GCA_014380825.1 Phycisphaerae bacterium
GGTTCGCTAGCCGATCCTTCTCTTCAGGTACTAGACCTTCGACCGTCCCCCGACCCCTCCCCGCCCGGGAGGGGAGCAAACGCAAAAAACGCTTGACGCCGATCGCTCATCGATCGACGTCAAGCGCTGGAGATGCAATCGTCTACTGTTGATGCCCCGCGAATCGGCGGCTGCGACCCGGACGCCGCAGCAGCAGGGCGGAGCTTGCGCCGATCAGCACCGAGATGACGCCCGGCTCCGGCACTGGGTTCGCCAGGATGCTGGAGTTCCCATTGCTCGTGCCCAGAGGCGATGAGCCGGCGAATCTGCCCGGCGTCACCAGAATGGGCGGCTGATTGAGCGCCGCGTTGTTGTTGAAGTTCGATACGTTGAACCGCCAGACCTCGCCGATGTCAAAAATGCCGTTGACCGGCCCGCTCTCGAAGAACAAGTTGTTGTTGATCCCCAGGCTGTCGATGCGCATCGCGTCGGTGAAGATGTTCGGCGCGCCAACCACATCGCGGATCGTTCCATCGGAGTTGCCCAGCGTCGCCCCGGCATCGACGACGAAGAACAAATCCCGCCAGGCCTGACCGCTGACGTTTCGGATCTGCACGTTCCAGTCGTTCGCCAGGCCGTCTTGCGGCACGCACACGACATTCGTGGTGGCCTGGGTTTGGACCTCCACCGCTTCGTTGAGCGGGAAGACGGTGACCTGGCCCAGCTCATCGCGAAGCGCTTGATTCGGCAGCGTGTCGCAGCGCGCATCTTCAAGATATTGTCCGACAATCGGCACGGCGTGAGCCGAGTCGATCGCGCCGAACATCGTGGCCGCGGCTGCGAGGGCGAGGATCGAAAGGCGATTTCGAAAGGTCGAGGTTTTCATGATGATCTCCATTTCGTTTCAAGAGTTGTTTTGAGGCGAAAAAGGTGTCAGGAATCTTTCTTCGCGGTCCGGCGCCGCCGTAACGAGGCCAGCGCCATCAATGCGAAGATCGAAAGGGTCGACGGTTCCGGAACGGTAATGCCCAGGATGCTCGAGTTCGTCCCGCCAAACGTTTGCATCGGTGACGATCCGGAAAACACACCCGGGCTGATCAGCGCCGGCGGAAACGAGTTCGATCCGGTGCCGAAGTTGGTCACGGTGAATTCCCATTCCTCGCCGGGCTGAAAGATCCCGTCGGCCGCGATGCTTTCCGTCATTAGGTTTTGATTCACGCCGAACGAGTCGATGCGAAACGCATCGTTGCGCGCACCCGGCGCGCCGATCGTGTCTTCGATCGAACCGTCGGCGTTGCCGATCGTCGCGCCCGCGTCGGCGACGAAAAACAGATCGCGAAACGCCAGCCCGCTCACGTTGTGAATGTGAACGAGCCAATCGTTGGCGATCCCGTCGTCCGCCACGCCCACCGGGGCGATAGCCCGGTGGTCGTGGTAGACGATCGCGTCGCCGATCGGGAAGAGCGTGCTGTCGCCGATCTCACGGTTGAGCATCAGGTCGGCGATCGCATCGCCGCGCGGATCGTTGACAAACTGCCCGGCCACCGGATTCGCCCCGGCGATCGTCGATCCGCTAGTTGCGATCGCGGCCGCGGCGATCAACACACTGCGAAGTGATTGGGGTAGTGATTGGCGTTTCATGGCTGTTCTCCCGAATCTGCGTTGATGGAAATTCGTTTCACTGATTAGCTCAGTTCTTGCGGCGTGGCCGACGCATCAGCAGCGCCGCGCTGACCAGGCCGATCGCGGCTATCGTCGTCGGCTCCGGCACCGTCGATTGCATGTGGACATCGTCGATCCGCAGGCCGAAGTGCTTGTCGTTGGTCACGCCGTCGCTGGTGCGGAAATCCATGCTGCTGAAATTGCTCATCGCGGTCATCAGCGGTGCATTGACCACAACGCTCGTCAGCGTGTTCGGCAGAAACTGGTAGTAATCCGCCGACACCGTGTTGTTGGCCAGGTCCAGCGTGATGTCCCAGCGGTCGTACTTGCCCGCCGGCGCGGGGATGGCGGATTCGAACATCGTCGAACCGTTCCAGAACGTGACCTTGTCGCCGGTGGTGCGTTGAGTCATGCCGACTTGAAAGCCGACATTGTTCGAGCTGTCGCGCAACTGCACGGCGTCGCCGAAATAGCCTTCAGGCACGAAGCCCAGGTTGTCGGCGCCGTGGAGGTTGCCCATCCACCAGAACGAGACGTTGACAATCTGTCCCGCGGTTGCTGCCGGCGCGACGCCGCCCAGGTCGGGCGCGTCAACGTCATACGTGTATTCCAGCGCCGGCCCGCCCCAGCCCGTGTGGTTGGTGGTCAATTGCAGCGCGAGGTTGCTCGGGCTGCCGATGCCGTTGTTCCACCACTGGCGATCGAGATTTTGATGTCCGGTCGCGTACGAAGTCTGCCCGCCAGAACTGAACCCGCCGTTCACCGCGGTCCAGAAGTCGGTGTTA
>JACMJD010000147.1 GCA_014380825.1 Phycisphaerae bacterium
CGCGATCAGCCGGGCGCCGAGGCTTTGCATGGGCGTGAGCACGAGCCAGTCAACGTCGTATATCAGCCGGCCGTGCGTGTACGGGTCGGGCCACATCACGTTGAAGAGCGGCGCCGCATTTTCGGCCGGGTAGACGAACCACAGGCCGACGAATTCGTGCGATAGCCAGAGCAACAGGTAGATGAAGAAACGGACGAACAGGTAGCAGAGCGAGCCGTAAATGATCGCTACCAGAGTGTAAAACGCGAGGCGCCACGGGCGGGCGTAGAGATAGCTGAACGATCGCGAGATCGCGTCGAAGCTGTCGGAGCCTTCGACCGCGATCGTCGGATACATCAGGTTGAACCCGCCCACCAGACCGAGCAGCACGAGCGTCATGATGAAGCCCGCCGCCAGCGCCAGGAAGAAGAACGCGCCGACGAGGATGGGCCCGATGCCGGGGATGTTGCCGACCAATCCGCCGAGCGCGACTACCAGGCCGACGATCAGCACGATCAGCAGCGGGATGATCGGCGCGGAAACGAACGACAGGAACTTGTTCATCGAGAACGCCAGCGCCTGCCGGATTGAAATCTTTTCTTCCCGCGCCACATGCACCGCGGCGATGCGCGAGATGGCGCCGCCGAAGATCGACCAGATCGTCAGGAAGTAGAGCCCGAAGATTGTGAAGAAGATCGGATGCCGACCGATCGCCCAGAGCGGGCCCCACATGAAGAAGCGCACGAGTGCGCCGCCCACGCCTGCGTCGCCGAACCAGTTTCCGGTTCGAACGGCGCGGACGATGGAGTTGATCTGGCCGACCTCGTAGCCGAAGAACGTGTCGAACAGGCCGTAGCCTTCAAAATCGTTCGCGGCGCGCAGGCGGGCGGAGCCGTCATCGTAGGTAAGCCGCAGGTCCAGATCGCGCCGGCGCTTGGCTTCAGGTTTCTGCTCGGCGGGCGCTTTGTCGAAACGGTCGTGAATCGCTGCTACGTCGCGCCTGACGTTCTGCTTGATGTAATACTCGATGTCATCGGTGTCGCCGTTTGGATAGTGGCCTGCTTCCTTCAACATCTCATCGTGGCGCTGGCCAAGCATTCGCCGAAGGTCGTTGCGCTGCTGGTTGTAATTGGCGATCGGATTCGCGGTGTCGCGCGTTTCCTCGAATATCCGCAGCTCGCCCGGCACCGCGCGATACTGCGGACGCAGTTTCCAGACCTGATCCAGCACGCGTCCGCCGGCGTAAATCAAGAACAGCGCCGCCAGCGCGAGGAACAGCTTGGACGGGTGAATCGCGATCCGGAAACTTCGAAAGATCAGTGTAAACGGAAATGTGCTGCGCCAATCGATGCCGCGAAGGACTTGCGGTTCATCCGCCATGTCGAGCCTCTTTCGTTCCCTGTGTAGATCAGTGTCTGTCGAGCGCGCGGCATTATAGAGGAGCGCGCACGCGATCCACAATAACACGCGCGCGCAATTACCAACGCGCGATCCAGCCGCGCTCCGGCAGGGCGTCGCGCTGCCCATCTTTCTCGATTTGCACGGGCGGCGCTCCTTCACCGGACGGAAGAATGGAGCCGATTCGCATACATCCCGAGTGATGAAAATCGTCGCCGGCGGTGAAGAGCAGCTCGTGATCTTCACCATCGTGGAGCGCGGCCTCCAGTCCGGTCGCATCTTCGTGAATGGGAATGCGAGCCGCTTCGACAAGGGCGGAGACGACGCTGGCGTTACAGATTTGCCGCAGATCGCGGGAAAGGCCGTCGCTGATGTCGATCATCGCTGTGATTTTTCCGGTGGCGGCGATCTCGCGCGCCAGCTTCACGCGCGGTATGAAGTTCAGATGCCGCCCGCGAATGCTGCCGCCAAGTGGGCCGGTGACGAAAATTCCATCGCCGGCTTTGGCGCCGCTGCGCGTGACGGGATCAATGCCGTCGCTCTTGCCGATGATCGCGACGGTCAGCGCGAGTTTTCCATCCCACGCGCTCGTGTCGCCACCGACGATCGCGCAATCGTAAGCATCCGCTGCGTCCTTCATGCCCAGATAAAGTTCTTTCGCGAATTCAAGCGAGCTCCCGCGCGACAGCGCGACACTCGCAACGGCGGCCACCGGCAGGCACGCCATCGCGGCGCAGTCGGAGATGTTGCGATTCATCGCCTTGCGTCCGATGTCGCGAGGCGAATGAACCTGCGAATCAAAATGCACGCCGTCCAGAACCTGATCGATGCCAACGAGCATCAGATCGCGCGACCCGGCCCAGTTCAAGACCGCCAGATCATCACCGGCGGCAGTTCGAACGACGCTGGAGGAGCGCTGTTGGGCGTACAGCCACTGAAGGAAATCGGACTCGGATGGCATTCGCGCTACTTGCTCTTCTTCGATTGGTTCGCCTGCGCCTGCTTCGCCAGGTCTTCGCGCGCCTTGATTGCATCCGGCGGATCGACCGGCGCCACGCAGCTTCTCGGCAGCGCCTGGAGCAGTTTCTGACTGCCCGCCAGCGTGCGATCGTCTGGTAATTTTTTACCCAGGCTCGCCGCACGCTGTTTGATCGCGGCGAATTCTTTTGCGTCGGCAACCGGCGGCCTGCGCCACCTCGATGCGTCCGGCGGCAGCTCGCTGGTGCGACGCTCGGTGGATTCAACCCGGCTGGCGAGCGTCGGGTGATCGCTCAACATCGCCGGCGTCTTGTCGTAACCCTTTTCGATCATGTGCTCGAAGAAATCGTCGAAGTGTCGCGGATCCCAGCCGGCACGCGTGTAGAAATAGAACCCGTACTTATCGGCTTCGTCTTCGTCTTTTCGCGTAAAGCCCATGTTGGCGAACTGCCCGGCGGCCCCACCGAGGCCGGCGCCCGCGGAAGCCGCCGCCATTTTGTTGTCGTCACCGCCCAGCGCATACCCCGCCGCGCCTCCCGCGAGCGCGCCGCCGATTAATAACGGCAACTGTCGATTCGTGCCCTTCTGCACATGCCGACCGTACACATGCGCGTATTCGTGCGCCATCACCGCCGCCAATTCATCCTCCGTCTGCGCCTGTTGAAGCAGCTCGTTGTAGATGTACATGTGCTCACCGCCGGTGGTAAACGCGTTGACGGTCTTGCTGTTCACCAGGTGAAACTGCATTCGATCGGAAAACATCCACTCATCATTCCCCTCAAACGCTGCTTTCGGACCGATCCGCTCCTGATGCGCTTCGCGTCCCGCGTCGATGATGCGATCGCCGACCTTCTGTAGATATTGCGACAATTGCGGGTCGCGCATCACCGCCGGCTGCAACGTGCCGTGCATCTGCTGGGCGTTGTCGATCACCGAGCGATCGGTCGCGCAGCCGAACGCGGACAGCGTTACAGCCAACAGGATTATTCGACAGCATGTGTTTCCGAATCGCATTTGGCGAGTCCTTTGAAGCGTCATAACCCGCGAATGTAAACGCCACGCCACAAATGCCGCAACGGACGATGCGCGGACCTGCGTTATCATGCTGGCATGGCCAACCACGAATTCTTTCAAGTAGACGCATTTGCCGACCGTCCGTTTGCGGGAAATCCCGCCGCCGTGTTCATTCTCGCTAGGCCCGCGGATGAAACGTGGATGCAAAACGTTGCCCGTGAGATGAACCTCTCTGAAACGGCCTTCCTGCACCGCGTCGCCGGCGCCGACGAAGCGCTGTTCAACCTCCGCTGGTTCACACCCGCCGTCGAGGTCGATCTGTGCGGCCACGCAACGCTGGCGAGCGCGCATGTGCTGTGGGAGACGAATCTGCTTCCGCGAAATGTGGAACCGCGATTTCAGTCGCGCAGCGGAATCCTGGGCGCGAAGTGGTCCGATGGGTGGATCGAGCTCGATTTTCCCGCCACGCACCCGACCTCGCTTTCATCGGATGAAGCCACCACGCTGATCAACGATCTGGCCACAGCGCTGGGCACGCACGTCATCGGCGCGCGGCGAACGCGATTCGATCTTCTGGTTGTCATGGATTCCAAATCCGCCGTCCGTAAGCTCGAGCCGGATTTCGGAAGACTCCGCAAGCTGAAGGGGCGCGGCATCATTGTCACCGCTCGCGCAGACACATCGCAATACGACTTCGTCTCCCGCTTCTTCGCACCTGCTGCCGGCGTCGACGAAGATCCCGTCACCGGCTCGGCACACTGCGCGCTCACGCCATACTGGTCCGAAAAGCTCGGCAAAACGCGAATGACCGCATACCAAGCCTCCCCTCGCGGCGGCGTGGTGCGCGTCGAACTGCGCGGCAATCGCGTCGCGCTGGGTGGACAGGCGATCACCGTCGCGCGGGGTGAGCTGATCGGTGACTGAGCTTGTGTTGCGCTGCAGCCCACGCTGGCGCGCAGCGCGCCAAAACACAAAATCCGCTTTCGCGATTTTTTTTTGACCTGCATTCACAAGGGTTTAGGCCAATCGCGCGAATTGCGCTGCGCGCCAGCGTGAGCGCGCGCGCAGCGCGTCCAGTAAGGGTGAAGCGATCGATCGGCTCGATCGCGCGACGGACCACCCGCTGGAGACGCGATGAGCTATCAATTCAATTCGCTCCTGGACAACGAAACCGCCATCCACGCCCTGACGAACGCAGATGAATTTCGTCGCCTCGCGCAACGAATGCTCGATCACGACGCGCCGCGTCTTCGGCGGCGATGGAACTACTACCGCAATCTCCTTACGCCGGTCGTCGCGCGGTCGGACGAAGCGGGATCGGATCGACCGTATCGGCAGGCACAGGAATGGGGCCTGCCCGCGCGAATCACCGGTGTCATGGCGGGCGAAAGCGCGTCGTTCGCGCCATTGATGGATGGCGTGTCGCGCAAGGAAGTCGTCGTCGAGAACGACATCGGCTGGCGCATCGAAACGCTGGTCGATTACCTCTTCGGCCGGCCGGTCACGATCAATTCGGCCGCGCCGGATGCGAAGCGACGCGAGGTGATTGGGAAACTCCTGCGCGCAATTTTCGCGCGGCACGGCGGGATCGTGTTTCTCCAGCAGATCGCGCTGATGGGCGCGGTGTACGGGTTCGTTGACGTGCTCGTGAAGTTCGACGCGCCGGCCGTCAAAGAAATCTCCAGCGAATCTTTGATCGATCTTTCCACGGACAGCGCCGGCCTGTCCGAGCGGGCGCATCCGTCTTCCCCGGATGCGTCCGTCACGCCCGATGCGGAGCCTGCGCCGCGCGCCGACGATTCACGCAAGACGAATGACGAAGATGCGCAAGACGCCTGCCTGGCGCGCCTCGCTCGTTGCATTCGCTTCGAGATCGTCGACCCGGCGCGGGCTCTGCCCCTCCTCGACCCGAACGACTATCGAAACATCCAGGCGTACGCGCAGGTTTACCCCATAGCGCGGCCGCCGAACGCGCGATCGACGGCATCGACTGCGAAAAAGAACTGGATCGAGAAGTTGTTTCCGCGATTCGTCACGTCTGCGCTGGCGATGTCCGCAACCGATTCGATCGACGTCGTCGAACTGATCACCGCCACGCGCTGGCAACGTTACGAAGACGAGGTGCTCGTCGCCGAAGGAAACAATTCGCTCGCTGAGTTGCCGCTAGTCCACATCCAGAACGCGGCCGTGCCGTTCGAATACGTTGGCAGCAGTGATGTGGAATCGCTCATCCCGCTTCAGGATGAGTTGAACACGCGACTCTCCGATCGCGCACATCGCATCACGATGCAGTCGTTCAAGATGTATCTCGGCAAAGGCATCGACAACTTCGGCGATCTGCCCGTCGCGCCTGGCCGGATGTGGATGACCGACAACGACAACGCCCAGGTGATCGAGTTCGGCGGCGACGCGTCGAGCCCGAGCGAAGACAGCCACATCCGCGAGATCCGCGAAGCGATGGACAAGACTAGTTCGGTCACACCCATCGCCGCCGGCGCGATCAAAGGTCGCATCGGCCGGCTTACCAGCGCCGCGGCGCTGCGCGTCACGCTCCTGGCACTGCTCGCGAAAACCGACCG
>JACMJD010000011.1 GCA_014380825.1 Phycisphaerae bacterium
CGAAGTACGCAGTGCTTGTCGTCCTGCAAGCGATGGACGCCGGCGGAAAAGATGGCACGATCGAGTCGATCTTCAGCGGCGTGAACCCACAGGGCTGTCAGGTCACCAGCTTCAAGGCACCGTCGCACCTGGAGCTGTCACACGATTATCTATGGCGAGTACACAACGCATGTCCTGCGCGCGGGATGATCGGGATCTTCAATCGATCGCACTATGAAGATGTGCTGGTCGCGCGGGTGAAAAAACTCGTCCCCAAAAGCGTGTGGTCCGAGCGATATCATCACATCAACGAGTTCGAGCGCATGCTGGCCGACGAAGGCACGACCATCATCAAGTTTTACCTGCACATCTCGAAGGAAGAACAGAACGAACGCATGAAAGCTCGCCTGAGCGACCGTAAGAAGCGATGGAAATTTAATCCTTCCGACATCATCGAAGGAAAGAGCTGGGATGACTACATGGAAGCGTTCGAGGATGCGATGAGCGAATGCTCTACAAAATATGCCCCGTGGTACGTCGTGCCGGCCGATGACAAGTGGTATCGAAACTGGGTGGTGTCGGACGTGATCGTGCGGACGATGAAGAAAATGGATCTGAAGTATCCGGACGAAGTACCGGGGTTGGATAAGATTAAGCTGTGATTTCAACGGCCACCGCGCGGTGCTACAATCGGCGAATACGATGCACGTTCGCCTGTCCAAGACATTTCACTTCGAGGCCGCCCACGATCTGCCAACGTTTCCGGCGGATCACAAGTGCCGCCGCCTGCACGGACATTCCTTTCGGTTTGATGTCGTTGTCGAAGGCGATGTCGATCCCGCGAAGGGCTATTTAATCGACTACGGCGAGATCAAGGTCGCAGCCGAGCCAATCGTGAAACAGCTTGATCATTACTATTTGAACGAAATCGACGGTCTGTCGAACCCAACGGCGGAAAATCTCGCCCGTTGGATTTGGCAACAGCTCAAGCCTGCCCTTCCAATGCTGGCGGCGATCGTCGTCCACGAGACATGCACGTCCGGCTGCGAATACAACGGAAATTAAGAAGAGATTTGCCACGAAGGCACAAAGACACGAAGGAAATCAATGGGTTTCTTGTCTTCCTTTGTGTCCTTCGCGCTTTCGTGGCGGAATTTTGTTTGACATCTTTTGAAAGAATCTGCACGATTGTGGAAGATTATGGTAGCGATCGCGCAGCATCTGGATCGAACCGAAGTCGAGCAACTCGTGCGCGAGGTGCTGCGACAGCGGTTGGATCGTGCGACTCAACCACCCAGTGCGCGCGAGCAGCACGGGCGATCGCGGTTCGGTGGTCCGAATCCGCTTGTGGTAAACGTCTCGGCGAGGCACGTTCACGTGACGCAGCCGGATCTCGAAATTCTCTTCGGCGCCGGCGCGCGTCTGACCCAAGCGAAAGATCTGTATCAGCAAGGCGAGTTCGCCAGCGAGCAGCTCGTCACTCTCGTCGGCCCGCGACAGCGTTTGATCCCAAACGTTCGCATCCTCGGCCCCACGCGGAATTACACACAGGTTGAGTTGAGTTACACCGACGGCGTTTACCTCGGCATCGATCTTCCCCTGCGCGTCAGCGGCGAACATGCCGACACACCGGGGATCACAATCCTCGGCCCGCGCGGCGCGTTGACGCTCCAACAGGGCGTGGTCCGCGCACAGCGACACGTTCATATGTCCAAAGATGATCTTGCGCATTTTGGCGTGCGTGATGGCGATGAGATGACACTGAAGATCGACGGCGCGTGCGGGGTGACGTTCAATCATGTTCGCGTGCGACATCATCCGCACGTGATCCTCGAAGTTCACATTGATACCGACGAAGGCAACGCGTGCGACCTGGAATCGGCCACGCGAATTGAGTTGATCAAATGAGACTGTAGAGGGCAGAGGTTAGAGGGTGGGAAGAAGCGCCGAAGTCGTTCCTAACCTCTAACCTCTACCCTCTAACCTCTCTCTTGGAGCACACATGGCAAGCGAAGCGCTGGGACTGCTTGAAACCAAGGGACTCGTCGCGCTCACCGAAGGCACCGACGCGATGCTCAAGGCCGCAAACGTGCAGATGAGCGGCTGGGATAAGGCGGGCAGCGGGATGGTCACGGTGTTCGTCCGCGGCGATGTCGCGGCGGTGAAAGCGGCCGTCGATGCGGGCGCGGAGTCGGCCGGCCGCGTCGGGCAGGTGATCGCGGTTCACGTCATCGCGCGACCGCACGATGAGCTGCCAGCGATGTATCCGAAGCCAGCGCAGACGTCGAAAGATGTGAAAGCTGCTTCGACCGAAGCCATCGGATTGGTCGAAACCAAAGGCTGGGTCGGATCCGTCGAAGCCGCCGACGCCATGTGCAAGGCCGCCAACGTCGAAGTCGTCAAGACCGTTCAGATCGGCGGCGCTTATGTGACGACGATCGTTCGCGGTGATGTCGGCAGCGTTAAAGCCGCAGTCGATGCGGGCGCCGACGCAGCGGGAAAGGTTGGCGAGCTGATCGCATCGCACGTGATCGCGCGACCACACGCGGAGTTGCTTGCTGGCTTTGCGAAGTAATCGGCATGCGCATTCTCGTCGCCAATCTCGGAAGCACCACCTTCAAGTACAAGCTGGTCGACATGGACGCCGGCGGCGCCGAGATCGCGCGCGGTGGATACGAGCGCATCGGTCAACCCGGATCCAACTACAAGAATCACTCTGATGTCATCGCGCTGATCAACCAGGCGTTTGCGACGCCGCCCGATGCGATTGGCTTTAAGGCGGTTCATGGCGGACCAATCAGCGGCGCGGTGCGCGTGACCGATGAGGTCATCGCGACGTTGGAAGAATTCGCCGACGTCGCGCCGGCGCACAATCCCCGATACATCGCCGCGATGCGCGAGTTCCAGCGCGTGCTGCCGGATGTTCCACAGGTAGCGGTCTTTGAGACGGCGTTTCATCAAACGATTCCAGCGTCGCGACAGACGTACGCGATTCCATGGGATTGGACCGCGAGATTCGGAATCCGGCGATACGGATTTCACGGCGCATCACATCGGTTCGTCGCTGAGCGGATGTTCGGACTGCTCGGCAAAGATCGCTCTCGCCGTGTCATCAGTTGTCACCTTGGCGGAAGCAGTTCCGTGTGCGCGATCGAGAACGGCAAGAGCGTCGCCAACAGTTTCGGAATGACGCCGCAGAGCGGGCTGCCGCACAATAATCGCGTGGGCGATTTCGATGTGATGGCCCTGACGCGTCTGTTCCGCGCCGGGATGCGGGTCGACGAGATCCTCATCAAGCTGACGACCGAATCCGGCCTGCTCGGAATCAGCGGCGTGTCAAGCGATTTCCGCGATATCGAGGCCGCCGCGAATTCTGGCAATGAGCGTGCTCGTCTCGCGATCGATGCGCTCGTCGAATCCACCCGCCACTACATCGGTGCGTACCTGGTTGTTCTCGGCGGATGCGATGCGCTCGTATTCACCGGTGGTATTGGAGAGAACGCGGTGGCACTCCGCCAGGCGGTTTGTCGCGATTTGGATTTCGCCGGGATCGAGCTGGACGAAGGCAAAAATCACGTGCGCGGTCGCGAAGAGAAAATCAGCGCCGTTGAATCGGACGCGGACATTTGGGTCATTCCAACGAACGAAGAACTGATCGTCGCGGAACAAACGGTGGCGGTGCTGAGCGCGAACTAAAGAACAGAGGTTAGAGAGTAGAGGTTAGAAGGCACGAACAAAGAGATTTGCCATCTTTTCCTGACCCCTAACCTCTGACCTCTACCCTCTCTGGAGAACGCAATGGCGAACGAAGCAATCGGGATGATCGAGACACGCGGCATCGTGGCCGCCGTCGAAGCGTGCGATGCGGCGCTCAAGGCCGCGAGCGTGAAGCTGGTCGATCACCACAAGGTTGGCAGCGGTTTGGTCGCGATCACATTGCGCGGCGCCGTCGCCGCGATCCGCGCCGCGGTGGATGCCGGCGCCGAAGCGGCCGGCCGCGTGGGCGAAGTTGTCTCGGTGCACGTGATCCCGCGGCCGCATAGTGAAGTCGCCAAGATGGATTAGCGGAAAGGCGCTGCAATGTTTCTCGGCAGAATTACCGGCCACGTCGTCGCGTCGCAGAAAGACAAGGCGCTGGGCGGACAGAAACTGTTCGTCGTCGAACCGCTGAACGTGCAATACGACGGCGACAAACCAGCGTCGCTGGGCAACACGCATCGCGCGATCGTCGCGCTGGATGTCGTCGGCGCGGGTGAAGGCGAACTGGTTCTCGTCTGCCAAGGCTCCAGCGCACGCATGACCGATGCGACAAAGAACTTGCCGGCCGACGCCGTAATCATCGGCATCGTGGACAGCGCATCGTATGAGGGCAAGACATTTCACAAGGCCAAGGAATGAACTCTGCGCTCGTTCAGGATGTCATCACCGAAGTGCGCCGACGCATGGCGTCGTCATCGCACGCTGCACCGCGCGCAGCGAGCCAGCAGCACCCGCGCGATCTTGGCGGCAACGGACGATTCGGCATCTTTGCGTCGGTCGATGATGCAGTGAGCGCGGCCACCGATGCGCAGCGGAGACTCGAGCCACTCTCGCTCGACGATCGCGACGCAATCGTCAAACTGGTCAAGAAGATGGCCAAGGACAACGCCCGCGCCTGGGGCGAGATGGAATTCGCCGAGACGAAGATCGGCCGGCTTGATCACAAGATCGAGAAGCTGGAAATCCTGGAGCTCGTGCCCGGCGTAGAGTTCCTGAAAACCCGCGCCGAAAGCGGCGGCAACGGGTTGTGCCTGGAAGAGTTCGCTCCATTCGGCGTGATCGGCGCGATCACGCCCATCACGCATTCCGTGCCAACGCTTACCGCGAACGTGATCAGCATGGTTGCCGCGGGAAATGCGATCGTCGCAAACCCGCATCCGAACGCGATGCAAAGCGCCGCCCATGCCGTGCGCGAATACAACCGCGCGATTCACTCGCGCTTCGGTATCGAGCATCTCGTCTGCTGCATCGTGCCCGCCACGCTGCGAACGGCGGAAGAGTTGTTCCATCATCACGGCATCCCGTTGCTGGTCGCCACCGGAGGCCCGGCGGTCGCTCGATCGGCGCTGGCGAGCAAGAAGCGCGCGATCGTCGCAGGGCCCGGAAATCCACCCGTCGTTGTGGATGAGACTGCGTGTCTGGAAAACGCGGCCAAGTCGATCGTTCAAGGCGCGGCATACGACAACAACCTCCTGTGCATCGGCGAGAAGCAGGTGTTCGCGGTCGACGCGATCTTCGACAAGCTGATCCAGACGATGCAGCGACACAACGCGGTGCTGCTCAACGATCGACAAATCGAGACGCTCACGAAGAAATCATTCACCTTCGACAAGAACAACGAACCGCACCTCGCGAAAGAACTGATCGGTAAAGACGCGCGCGATCTCGCATCGGCAGCGGGCACTTCAGTGCCCCTGAACACGCAACTTCTGATCGGCATCACGAACTTCGATCATCCGTTCGTCCAGGAAGAACAGATGATGCCGTTCGTCCCGTTCGTGCGATGCAGGAACGTCGACGAAGCCATCGCCCGGTCCGTTGAGTCGGAGCATGGCTATCGACACACCGCCCTGATCCACAGCCAGAACATAGACACGATCACGAAGTTCGCCCGTGCGGCGCGGACGACGCTGTTCATCGTCAACGGCCCCAGCATGGCCGGGCTGGGTTTGGGTGGTGAGGGTTACCTGAGTTACAGCATCGCGACGCCAACCGGTGAGGGCGTGACCAACCCGCTGACGTTCACGCGGTTCAGGCGAACGAGCATCGTCGGTTCAATGCGGATGATTTGACCATGCAACTCGCGCGAATCATTGGCCATGCGACGTCGACCATCAAGCATCCATCGTTTCATGGATGGCGGCTGCTCGTTGCACAGATGTTGAATCCAGAGCGCTCGCCTGAAGGCGATGTCGTATGCGCGATCGACAAGATCGGTGCGGGTGCCGGCGAGCTGGTGATTATTAACAGCGACGGTATGGGTGCGCGGGAATACATCGGCGATCCGAAGAGTCCCG
Source organism: Phycisphaerae bacterium (assembly GCA_014380825.1). The sequence continues at coordinate 6,036 of JACMJD010000011.1, forward strand.
TGCGGTGGTTCGTCATCGGGATCGTGGACGAATGATCGTGACGGCCAGACAGCTTGAGGCGTTGCATCGCGATGGCGGGAAGAACGGGCGCGTCACGTTGCATGCGGGCACGACGTTGAGCCCGCTGGCGCGCGATTGGTTGCGGAAGGCTCGAGTTGAGATTGAGTATGTCGATGCGGAAGTGTTGAGTCGAACAGAACAGAAGGACCGTCCGACTGAAAGTTCGCGGCAC
>JACMJD010000012.1 GCA_014380825.1 Phycisphaerae bacterium
AGCGTTGATTAAAGCGCGTGTCGGCGAAACGGTGAAGGTGAAAGCGCCGCGCGGGACAATGCAGTTCAAGATTCTCGAGATCGTGTAAGAGTTCAGAGTTCAGAGTTCAGGGAAAATGCAACCGGTCTTTCCCTGACCTCTGACCTCTGACCTCTCTCTTGCCACGCTAGCTCAGTTGGTAGAGCAGCGGTTTTGTAAACCGCAGGTCGTCGGTTCGAGTCCGACGCGTGGCTTCACTTCCGTCACAAAATGACTACGGAATCATGGCGGGTCCGATAAGGATCATCGCACGCCTCTGAAATCGTTTCGAATCTTGCGATTGTCGCCCGGTACAACCCGGCGACTCAACTCAATCCTCATAAAGCCGATAGCTCAAACAGTTTGACACTGTTTGATGTTGGAGGCCTTCGTCGTGAGCGAAGTTGTCGGAAAACCCACGCGCTCCTCGCGTCCTTCGCGGCTGTTCCTGCGCGGCGAGAGCGCTGTTGCGTCGATCGGGATCGCGGCCGCCGCGATTTTGCTCGGTGCGATGGCGATCCTGGCGTGGTGGAACGCCCAGGCGCAGCAGCAAGCGCTGATCGATTCGCGCAAAGAACAAATCCGCGGCATTGGCGCGCTCATGTCGCTCAGCGCCGAATCGCTGCTGGCGGCCAATGAGTTGTCGGCCACTCGTCGAATCATTTCTGACGCCGCTGTTACCGAAGAATTGCCGCAATGCCGGCTCGTTCTAGGCGACGGCCAGATCGTGGCGGACTCGGACGCGGCACAGATCAACATTCATAAACTGCCGGAGAAATGGGGCGGAACCGAATCGACGATGGCGATGCAAGCCAACGGCCGATCGATCGAAGCGAGCTTCCCCGTCAACGTTCCCGGGCGCGGCCCGGCCCGACTGGAGATCACCGCCAAGGTGTCCGCGCCGCTGTGGACGATCCTGCAAACGCAAACCAGCGTGGGCGCGGTGGGCGCGGCGGCGCTCATCGGAATTCTCTTCCTCTACCGTCACACGCGAATGCGATTACGCGCAATGTGCGCGATCCACGAAGCGCTCCGCGCGATGTCCAAGGGCGAAACCGACGCCGCCGTCCTTCAAGTCAGCGCGGAACTGGGTGACGAATCGCAGGCATGGAACAAACTGCTGGCCGAGCGGGAAAACGCGCGAACCGCCGGCGCGAATGACAAGGCCGCCGAAGTGCTCGGCTCGCGCCGCGCGGCGCGTGGCGATCTGGACGTCGCGTTCGACGCGATGGCGCAGGGCATGCTCCTGATCGACGACAAGCTCATTGTCAAGCACATCAACGGCGCGGCCGCCAGCTTCCTGCGAACCAAGCGCGACCTGGCGATCGGCGCGGAAGTGAAGCTGCTGATCGAACAGGCGGACGTGCTCGAATCGCTGGCATCGGTCGTCGGTGGCGGCGTTCGTCGCAAGACGACGATCGAAGTACAGCGCGAAGGCGAGCAAGGCACCGGCGTGCTGCGATTCAGCATCCGGCCGGTCCGTCGCGAAGATTCTGCGGCGGCGATGGTGATCATCGAAGACATCACGCAGCAGAAGGTCGCCGAGGAAAGCCGCAACGCGTTCGTGGCGCACGCGACGCACGAGCTGCGCACGCCGCTCACGAATATTCGCCTGTATCTCGAAACCGCAATGGAAGACGGCGAGAAAGATCCTGCGCTGCGCGGCAAATGCCTGAACGTGATCAACCAGGAAGCGCGCCGGCTGGAACGCATCGTCGGCGAGATGCTCAGCGTCAGCGAAATCGAAGCGGGCTCACTGCGCATCAAGCGCGACGACGTTCGCCTCGACGTGCTCTTTGAGGATCTTCAAACCGATTACCAACCGCAGGCCGCCGAGAAGGGCATCACGCTGGTGTTCAACCTTCCGCCGAAGTTGCCGGTGATCAACGGCGATCGTGACAAGATGCTGGTCGCGATGCACAACCTGGTCGGGGTGTACTTCATCTCGTTCCCGAACAGGTACCCAAGGACAACCATGGCGGGTACACGCTGAAATACACCCCCACCGGCGCTACGGTGAC
>JACMJD010000148.1 GCA_014380825.1 Phycisphaerae bacterium
ATCCTGATCGCGGCCAAGCCGACCGATGCGCCGACGAAGCCTTCGCTTCCCTTGGAAAACGATCTGGGCGAGATGCATTCGCTCGTCGCCGACTTCAAGCATGGCGTGAATGCGAGCATCGAATCCTGGCGAAACATGATCCTTGGCGCGAAGGCGAAGAAACAGAAAACGGTGATCTGGAGCGCGCTGAGCAAAGCGGTTTCGTTCCTTACCACGCTCAGAGTCGGCGATGCGATCGAATACGCCACCGACATCAACCCGCAGCGATTTAACAAGTTCCTTCCCATCACCGGGCAGCAGATCATGCCACCAAGTTTCTTAGCGCAGTATCAACCGGATTACGTGATCCTCATGAACCCGATCTACGTCGCCGAAGTACAGCGCGATCTGGACAAGATGGGTGTTAAGGCGAAGATTCTTGCAGTAGGAACCTGAATCGCCGCTTGCGGCTTAGCGAAAAAATCTGAAGGAGCAGTACACCATGATGAATTCAATCTATCTCGACTGGAACGGTCCCGAGGACGTTCGTCGCGAACGCCTGTACCAGGGGCAATTGTTCGTTTATTCGCCCAAGCCCGGCATGCTCAAGCTGATCAATCATGCCAAGAGCATGATCGAAGGCGCGTTCAATCCGATCGATCCGAAGAAGGCGCAGTTCCACATGCCGGTGGAAAAGTACGTCGAGATCTGCACGCCGCTGAAGCCCGGGTTCATCCATCATCCCGAGACGAAGAAGATCCTTCAGGAAGTGGTGAAGGAATACGGCTGCTCGCTCGACAAGACCTATATCGACGTGCCGCGTCTTCGCATGGTGACCAGCGACGGTTACCTGCGCGCCGGCGTCGGGTTCGCGCATCATCCGCATCGCGACACGTGGTACAGCGCGCCGTTCCAGCAGATCAACTGGTGGGTGCCGATCTACGACATCGAAACCGAGATGTCGATGGCGTTCCATCCGGAGTATTTCGACAAGCCGATCAAGAACGGCTCCGACAGCTTCAACTACTACGAATGGAACGCGGTCGGCCGCAAGGATGCGAGCAAGATGATCAAGACTGACACGCGCAAGCAGCCCAAGCCCGAAGAGCCGCTGAAGCTCGATCCGCAGGTTCGCATGGTGCTGCCCGCCGGCTCGGTGGTGCTGTTCGCGGCGGCGCATCTGCACAGCACGGTGGAGAATGACTCGGGAATCTCGCGCTACAGCATCGATTTCCGCACCGTGAACTTCGATGACGTCGTCGCCAAAAAAGGCGCGAAGAACATCGACAGCAAGTGCCACGGCACGAGCCTGCGCGATTTCATGAAGGGCACCGACCTTTCGCGCATGCCCGAAGACGTCGTGAAGTTGTACGATGACGTGGACGCCCCGGAAGAAGCAAAGATCTTCAAACCGGAAATGGCGACCAGCGTGAAGTGATTGGGCGTGAAGTAAGTTATCGGTCTGTTAAATTACGAAGACTTAAGGGACGGCGTCCGAAGGACGATGAAATCCTCGGACGCCGATTCCCTTTGAGCGGGAACGCATTCTGCATTCAGTTCGGAGCAGCACATGAAGGTTGTCATACTCGCTGGCGGTTTGGGTTCGCGGCTCTCGGAAGAGACGGACGTCAAGCCCAAGCCCATGGTCGAGATCGGCGGCAAGCCGATCCTCTGGCACATCATGCAGCACTACTCGAGCTTCGGCTTCAACGAGTTCGTGCTGGCGCTGGGCTATCGAGCCGACGTGATCAAGCGATACATTCTCGAATACACCAAGCTGATCGACAACCTCACGATCAAGCTCCGCAGCGGCGACGTGATGCGGCACGGCACCGGCGACAAATGCGACTGGACCGTCGATCTCGTCGACACCGGACTGCACACGCAGACCGGTGGGCGGCTGCGAAAGCTCGCGCCGCTGATCGGCAACAGCACATTCATGATGACGTATGGCGACGGCGTGTCCGATGTGAACATCAATGACCTGCTGGCGTTCCACAAAAAGAACGGCAAGACCGCCACGCTGACCGCCGTGCGTCCGCCGGCGCGGTTTGGCAATATGCATTTCGATGGCGACCTGATCAGCAAGTTCACCGAGAAGCCGCAAACCGAAAGCGGCTGGATCAACGGTGGGTTCTTCGTTCTGGAGCCCAAGATCCTCGAGATGATCCCCGGCGACGACACGTGGTTCGAGCGTGAACCACTGGAATCCTGCGCCGCGCAGCGACAACTCGTGGCGTACAAGCACGATAAGTTCTGGCAGTGCATGGACACCGTCCGCGATCGTCGCTACCTCGAAGAGTTATGGGCATCCGGCAAGGCACCCTGGGCAGTCAAAGAGACCATGTAGTAACTGTTTAGCCGCGTCGCCCACGACGCGCGTTTCCTTATGCACGACTTCGCAATCATCGGCGGCGGCATCGTTGGGCTCTCGGTTGGAATGCATCTCACCGAGCGCTTTCCCGACGCGCGCATTCTCCTGATCGAAAAGGAAGACCACTGGGCCGCCCATCAAACCGGGCACAACAGTGGCGTGATCCATTCCGGCATCTACTACAAGCCGGGCAGCTTCAAGGCGAAGTTCGCAACCCAAGGCTCGCAGTTGATGGTCGACTTCTGTCGCCGCCACGGAATCACGCACGATGTCTGCGGCAAGATCATCGTCGCGACTGACGAGAGCGAACTGCCGCAGCTCGATGTGCTCCTTCAGCGCGGTCTCGCCAATGGACTCGCGGTCACGAAGATCGGACCCGAGCAGATTCGCGAGATCGAACCGCACTGTACCGGCATCGCCGGCATCCAGGTGCCCAGCACCGGCATTGCGGATTACAAAGCGGTCGCCAATACCTACGCGAAAATCATTCTCGATAAGGGCGGCGAACTTCGGCTTGGCGTGGAAGTGATCGGCATCGAAGAACACGAAGGCGGCACGCCGCTGATCCAAACGACGGCGGGCGATTTCCCCGCCAAGTTCGTCATCAACTGCGCCGGCCTGCACTCCGATCGCATCGCGCGAATGGACGAGGTGGACCCAACGGCCAAGATCGTCCCGTTCCGCGGCGAATACTACGAACTGCGCCCCGAGCGGCGATCGCTCGTGAAGCACCTGATCTACCCGGTGCCGAACCCCGACTTCCCGTTTCTCGGCGTGCACTTCACGCGCATGACCGACGGCAACATCCATTGCGGCCCGAACGCGGTGCTCGCGATGAAACGCGAAGGCTACACCTGGGGCGATTTCAGCGCGCGCGACCTGTTCGAAACGCTCACCTATTCCGGCTTCCACAAGCTCGTGCGCAAGAATTTCGGCGAAGGGATGAAGGAAATCTGGCGATCGTTCAGCAAGGCCGCGTTCACGAAAACATTGCAGCGCCTGATCCCGGAAATCACCAGCGATGATCTGATCCCGTCACACGCCGGCGTGCGAGCGCAGGCGCTGATGCCCGATGGAAAAATGGTGGACGATTTCCTGATCATCCCCGGCCGAGACAGCATGCACGTATGCAACGCGCCAAGTCCCGCTGCCACCGCGAGCATCCCGATCGGCCGCGCGGTTGTTGAACGAATCCCCGCGCCGCGCAGAACGCGCGTCGCGATGAGTGCTTGAAAAATCTTTGCCTGTTACGCAGTAGTAGGAGTTAATCTATGAAAGTTTTCGTCACCGGTACGGATGGATACATCGGCTGCATGCTCGGACAGATGCTGCTGGAGCGCGGGCATGACGTGACCGGTTGCGACGCCGGCTTTCACCGCGTCGGTTGGCTGTACAACGGCCAGAAGCAGGCGCCCAAGTCAATCGTCAAGGACATCCGCAACATCACCGAGCACGACCTGAAGGGTTACGACGCGGTGATCCACCTCGCCGAACTGTCGAACGATCCGGTGGGGGAGCTCGATCCGACCATCACATTCAAGATCAACCACGTCGGCTCCGTTGAGCTGGCCAAGAACGCGAAGAAGGCCGGCGTGCCTCGCTTCGTGTACTTCAGCTCGTGCAGCGTCTACGGCGCGAGCGCGACAAGTGCCAGCGATGAAAAGAGCGGCACCGATCCGCTCACCAGCTACGCCAAGTGCAAGCTGCTCGTCGAGCGCGACCTCGCGCCGATGGCGGACGACAATTTCACGCCCACGTTCCTGCGCAACGCCACCGCCTACGGCGCGAGCCCGCGCCAGCGGTTCGATCTTGTCGTCAACAATCTCGCAGGTTTGGCGTGGACGACCAAGCAGATCAAGATGGACAGCGACGGCACGCCTTGGCGGCCGCTCGTCCACCTGCTGGACATCTGCCAGGCCGCCTGCTGCACGATCGAGGCCGACCGCAAGATCGTCCACAACCAGATCTTCAACGTCGGCGACAACAACGAAAACTATCAGGTGAAGCAGATCGCCAAAATCATCAGCGACACCTTCCCCGGCTGCAGCCTATCCATGGGCACCCGCGGCGGCGACAAGCGCGACTACCGCGTGAACTTCGACAAGATCAACAGCACGCTCCCCGGCTTCAAGTGCAAACACACCGTCCCCAGCGGCGCCAAGCAACTGCTCCGCGTCTTCGAGACGATCGGCATGACCCCCGAAGTCTTCCAATCCCGCGGCCACACGCGCCTGAAACAGATCCAGTATCTGATCAGCACGAAGCAGATTGATTCAGATTTCTTCTGGACGACGTGAGCGATTGACCGTGAAGCGCAATCGATCAACGTGGCAGACGACCACTGGCCGTCTGCCCTTTTTCGATTGCTAAGGACCAGCGTCCGATCCTCGCGGCCTTAGCCGTCCCAGTTCTCCCAGCCTCACGCGGTAGGTCCTGCCAATCCGTACCGATTCATTCGCAGACATAGGCATTGATGTGAATTGGCAGTACATCGATCGAAATGGGCAAGTAGTCACCGGCAAGTGAACGGTCGAACTGGAGTCCCGCGCGAGACCCGTAAGGTAGCCCGACGTCCGCGGCTACGACCTCCTCGTCACGTCGGAGCGATGTCCGGAATGCGCGACACCATCGGAAAGATCAGGGCAGGCGCCCTCGACCCCCCGGCACCACGTTGAGAAGCCCGGTGGATTTAGACGACATCAATGACGTGCTCCGGCCGCATTTCTCCATCCGCAGGTTTCGTCTAAACTCCCGCACATGCGTTACACACCGACCCCACTCGCAGGGGCGTTTGTTTTGGATTTAGAAAAAATCGAGGACTCGCGCGGATACTTCTCGTACATGTTTAATTCGGAGGAAGCCCGACAACACGGGCTGCACACCGAAGTTTTGCAGATCAAGTTGTCGTCCAACATCGGCAAGGGCACGCTGCGCGGCCTGCACCTGCAACTGCCGCCCGCCCAGGAGAGCAAACTGCTGCGCTGCATTCGCGGCGCGATTTACGATGTGATTGTCGATCTACGAAAAGATTCGCCAACGTATCTTCAACACTTCGCGGTCGAGCTTTCCAACGACAATCATCGTGCGCTGTATGTTCCCCCGATGTTCGCGCACGGCTATCAGACGCTGACAGACGATGCGGAGGTGATGTACCAGGTTGACCGACAATATTCACCCGCCCACGAGATGGGCCTGCGGTATGACGACCCGGCCCTCAATATCCGCTGGCCCATTCCTGTGACGAAGATTTCGGAGAAGGACAAAGCGTGGCCGCTGTTGGACGCGCGGGGACGACGAAAGTGACAACAAAGCAGTTCAGGACGCGACACACGCATGACGACGATCTATCACTATCTTCGCGATTTCTCACCCGAGTCACCGCGCTTCAACACCGGGATGGAGAAGGCCGTCAGCGGGCTCGCCGCCGAGATTGCGGCGATCGATCCCAGCGCGCACTCGACGGTCCTGTGCGAAGGGCCGAAGGCTGTCGACATCCAGCGGCCCGAAGGATTCCGCGTCATCTGCTTCGACAACACGTCGGTTGCCAAGCAGCGATTCAGCCTGGCGCCGGCACTCAGGCGGTTCGTCGAAGAGGAGATTCAGGACAGCCTCGTCGTCCTGAACGCGATTTTTCATTCGGGCGTGTGGCTGTTCTCGCACGAGCTTCGCCGCATGTCCGTTCCGTTCATCGTCGCGCCGCACGATCCGTATCACCCGGCGATCTTTGAAGGCAATCGACTGAAAAAGGAAATCTACTGGCGGCTTTTCGAGCGCCCCATGCTGCGCGGAGCGGCCGCCGTGCAGGTGCTTGATCGGCGGCATCAGCAGTATCTGATCGCGCGCGGCGTGAACACGCCGTACATCGAAGTCGTCAACGGATACGTGCCCGAGGAAGTGCCCGATGAATCGCGCCTGGAGTGGCGCAGCGATGGGCCGATCAAGATCCTGTTCCTCGGCCGGATCGATCGCATCAATAAGGGTGTCGATCTATTGGTCGAGGCATTCACGCAGATCTCCAGATCCAATTCCCAGGTGCACCTGACGGTGCAAGGACCGGATCACGGCGACGCAGCGATGATCAGACAGCAAGTCGCGCAGGCGGGTCTGTCCGATCGCATCGACGTCTTCCCGCCGGACTATAAGACCATCCCAACCGAGCTGGCGGCGCGGTTCGATCTGTTCGTGCTGCCCTCTCGCTTCGAAGGATTCGGCCTCAGCGCGCTCGAAGCGATGCTGGCGGGGCGTCCGATCATCATTTCGGAAATTGCGGGCCTCGCGCCGCACGTGCAAAAGTGCGACGGCGGCGTGGTCGTGGAGGCCAGCGTCGAATCGATCAAGGCGGGCATCGAGCAACTGATCGCGCGGCGCAGCGAATGGCGCGAGATCGGAATGCGCGGGCGGAAATACGTGCTGGAAAATCTGAACTGGTCGCGCATCGCACAGGATGCGCTGGTGGAGTATCGGAAGATCCTGAACGGCCAGATGGTTGAGCAGACGCCGTGACCTTTACCGCGTGCGCAGCCACGGCGACTCACTGCGAATCTTGACGATGAACACGCCGGCGCTCGCTGCCAGCGCGCTGACGATCACATTGCTGATCGCGAAGCGTTCGGAGCTGAGCGTCGTGATCAGTGCTTCCATTAACACAATCGTGGCCGCGAGGATGGCGAGCACAATGATCACGCGTTCGCGGCGACGGCGTTGCAGCAGATTCACCGTGGCGGCACACAGCACGCCCAGCGGCAGGAAGCTGATCGCCCGATAGATCAGCGCCAGCCGCGCCGAGTCATTCGAATCCATCTGGAACTTCCAGTAATCGCGCGGATACATCGCCCAGATGACTGCGGCTTCAGGCGTGAGCCGGGCCTGTGCACTCCAGTCCTTGCCGTCGATGAAGACCTTGAGCAGCGCATCGGCGAATGTGACGACGATCCGCCGCGGCGTCTCGTCGGCGAAGACGTCGGCGAGGACAAACTCCGGCGCACTTCCGTTTTCGCCGGTCACTCCGGTGCGGACGCGCACGATCAGATTGGTGGAATCCTGCCCAATCGTAAAGTTCCGGTGATGCGCGCCGGCGGAGATCGTCATCAGTCGCGCAGTCTGAAATTGGTCCGGACGCGCGCTCGAAGCGGTGATGGCGATGGTGAATGCGTTTGATGTGGTCAGCTCACGCGTGATCAAGTCCACCGGATCGCCAGTGCGCAGCCAGGTCTCGGGCCCGAGGTCCCACGGCAGCGCGGTTGGATCAATCGGGCGCGTGACGGCCGCGAGTGTTGTTGGCCGCGTCGCAGTGGTCGGGTGTGGAAAGATCGGCTGCGTTGGCGCGGGGCGCGCCGTGCGCGTGGGTTGCGTCGCGACGCGACGAGGCAGATCCAGCGGCGGCAGATGCCCCGCGCGATCGACGAACGGCGGCTCGCCGCGCAGGTCGTAATGGCCGATCAGCGCGGTGCCGAAGATGTCCTCGGGTTTCCGGGCGGAAAAGATCGCGTCAAGCTGCGCATCAGTCGCCGCGTGCGATGCGATCAGGACATTAGAGACGTTGCCGAACCACAGCCGCTTGTCACCGAGTTCGTTTCCCACGGCAAGGCTGTATGTCGGCAACCAGTTCGACAGACTCCCGGATTCGGCGCCCTTGATTAACGGCACCAGGCAGATCGCCAGCGCGAACAGGCCTGTGATCGTGCCGAGCGTCGCGGGGCCGAGCTTTCGCTCGGTGCGCTCGATCCACATCGCCGCGGTGCTCAAAAATTGCCGGCCGACGAACAGGTACACGCCAAAACCGACGGCAGCGCCGATCGTGTTGTTGGCGATGTCGGTGACGGACGGATCGCGCTCGCCGAGCAGACATTGGAGGATTTCGACAATCACCGACAAAGAAGCGCCGGTGAGAACGGTCAGAACGCCCGCGATGATTTGCTGCGTTCGGCTGTTGCCGCGGAGCAGCAACGCGCCCAGCGCGAAGCCGAGCGGCGTGAAGAACAGGATGTTTTCAGGCGTGTCGCCGGAAGTGAAATACTGGGTGAACGTCCAGTCGAATCGGCGTTCGATCTTCGCGCCCGCCCCCCGGAAGACCAGATCGAACGGGAACAGCCCGCAAAACAGGACGGCAAACATGGCGCCGGCGACGAGCAATCGCGCGAGTTTACGCTCGACGATCGAGCTGCCGCCGCCGCCGCGCTCAACCTTGGCGGTGAAGTCGCGTTTGCCGAGCGTGTCCTTCCATGATCGAGTCCGGCCCATGAGGGCGCCGACTCTACTGATGCAATCTCGCATCGCAAGCAACCCGTCGACGTGTTACGCTCGGCGTGTGATGCAGGAGACAAACGTGTTCTCACTTGATGGAAAAACGGCGGTGGTGACCGGCGGGGGTTCGGGAATCGGCGAAGCGATCGCGCATCGATTCGCGGGTGCCGGCGCGCAGGTTTACGTCCTGGATCGTGATGAAGCGGCCGCCAAGCGCGTGGTTGATGCGATCAATGCAGCCGAGAAACGCGCGAACTACATCGCGTGTGATGTCACGAGCGAAGCCTCGGTGAAAGCGGCGAGCGAGCAGGTTATTCAGCAGTCGAAGCGATGTGATGTGCTGGTCAACAACGCCGGCATCGGCCACGTCGGGTCGATCCTGGCGACAACCGCGGAAGATCTCGAGCGGCTATGGGCAGTCAACGTGCGCGGCGTGTTCAATCTGTCGAAGCGGTTCCTTCCCACGATGATCGAGCAGGGCGGCGGATCGATCGTCAACATCGCGTCGGTGGGCGGCGTGGTCGCGCTGAAAGATCGCATGGCCTACTGCACGACGAAGTTCGCGGTGGTCGGCATGACCAAGTGCATGGCACTCGATCACGCCGCATCGCGCGTTCGCGTGAACTGCATTTGCCCGGGCCGAGTTGAGACGCCGTTCGTCCAGGCGCGCTTGAAGCAGTACGCCGACCCGAAAAAAGCGTACGAAGACATGGCCGCCTCGCACCCGTTGAATCGAATGGCTAAGCCCGATGAGATCGCCGCGGCGGCGCTGTACCTGGCGAGCGACGAAGCGTCGTTTGTCACGGGAAGCGCCCTGCTAATTGATGGGGGATTGAGCGTGGGAAAGTAGGGTGCAGGTCCTGGCCCAAGCGACGTTGTCATCCTGAGGTACTCCGAAGGATTTGGCATCAACTGCGATTGAAGCTAGATCCTTCGGAATACCTCAGGATGACATTGTTTTTCGGTGCGCAACTGTTAGCTCGCACGCCGTCGTCGGCTCGTCGCCAACGCAGCAAGCCCACCGAACACTGCGAAGCTTGTCGGCTCCGGGACGCTGTTCAGGAAGCTCATTGCATATCCATCGCCAAACTGCTGGAAGTGATCCGCGAGCAGTTTCAGCGCGGGCGTGTTCATTCCAGCGTCACTGCGATCGCCACCATCAAGGTAAGCCATCGCGCGGCGAAGCGTGCCGCTTTGCGTGTTGAAGGCCTGGTCGATCAAGCTGTAGTCGTCGAAGTCGACAATGCCGTTGTAATCGAAGTCGCCGTTCAACCAGCCGGTGCGATTGTTGTTGAAGCCGCCATCGGTGCGGGAATAGTCGTCGAAGTCGACGACGCCGTTGAAATCCGTGTCGCCGTTCCACGTGAACTTCACCAGCGTGTCGGTGGCGGCCACGGTGAAGCCGTCGAACTGCGTGTTGCCAAGGCCGATGTATTCCGAGCCTGTCAGCAGGCCGAGCCCTTTGTTCTTGGGGGTTGACGTTCTTGCCGCGGAGCTGGTGATGCCGTTTCCGGTCCAGGCGCCGCCGGCGCGGGCGGTGGCGATCTGCGTGCGAATGGTTGCGGCCGTGCCGTTCACGACGATGAGATCGTTATCGTTCAAATCGAGCGTCGCGGTCGGCGCGACGCCGCCGGCGATCGTAAGCGTGCCGACGCGGCTCGCGCCGCTGTTGCTGCCGTTCGCAATCACGCCCACCGTGCCCGCGTTGAGGAGCACACGGCCGGCGCGGACGTTCTTCATGTTCAGCGTGCCGCCGCCTTCTTTTGTCAGATTGAAGTTGATGGTGCCGTTGCTGGAGATCACATCGTTGGACAGCGTGAGCGTTGCGCCGTTGGCGACGGTCGTTTTCAGAACCCGCGGGCCGAAGTTCGTGATGCCGTTGGCAGTCGGTTGCTTCACGGTGATGGGCGCGGAAATCGTGTGTGCGCCTTGATTCACGTTCAAGAGCACCGCCGCGCGTTCCTCAGTGTGGGCCAAGGTTAGCACAGAGGCGCCTGCGATCGTGTACGAATTCGCGCCGTCGAAATTGATGACTGCCACGCTCTGCGGCGCGATGAGGTTGACCGTCGCAGCGCCAGTGAGCACGTTGCCAAAGGTGGCGATCGCGTCACCTTCGACGGGTCCCTGTCCGGCGTTGAACGTGCGATTCTGAGGCACGCCATTGAGCCACTTGGTCGCGTCGCTCCAGTTGCCGCCGCCGGTGGAATTCCAGCGCTGGGCGGAGAATTGCGAGACGGGCGTGAGCGCGATGTTGTCGAACTGGCTCATGATTGTCGGGCGCGCGCCGGCCAGGTCTTCGTTCGGATCCGATTGCACTTCGAGCGTCACACCGCCGGTGAACTGCGACGAATTGAAGGACTTGTAGACGAAGTATCCGTTCGCGCCATCGCCACCGTCGGCAGCTTGGCGCTCGAGGATCATGCCGGCGGTGTTGAAGAAGTTCGTGTCGTCGCGCAACTGCACGACCGCCAGATCACCGGCACCGAGATTGGTCGGCTGGCCGTCCGGATGCGCGACTGCGAAGTTCCAGATGTACGCGCTGAGCACGTAGTCGGTGTTCGGCTGAAGCGTGATCGACTGCGAGTACATCTCATTGTTGTTGATGTTGGTGTTGCCGGCCTTGGCGGAAAAACTTCCGATCGCCGAGGCGGGAGTTGGCAGGCGCGCCGGATCGGGCGCGCCGACCGACATCGGTCCCGTGTTGGACCAACCGGTTGCGGTCGGTCCGGCAACGCCGGGCTGCTCAAAGCCGGGGTTCGTGATCAGCGCATTTTGAGTGGTCTCGCTGCCGGCCTGATACTGGTTGAGCGGCAACTGCACGCCGCTGTTCGCGCGCGCGGTGCTGCTCATCACCATGGGCATCGCAGCGGCGGCGGCGAGTGAAAGAATCGACAGGGCGTTACGACGATTACACGATAGCGCAACAGCGCGGGAAGCGAACACGTTCATCAAACCCTCCGGCGAACGAATGAGCGATCTTATCTCGGTAAATCCGCTTGAATCCACTTTGAAGGGTACTCCGTTTTCGCGCAGATGGTCAACGCAACACTGGTTCGCAAACCGGCCACCACGGTTGACTGCGCGGACAATTTGCCGTTTGTGCCGAATGAAGCGCCGCGAGGAAGGTACAATCGCCGCCAACTTCCAAAGTAATGGGACGAAGCGAAAGCGACGCCATGCAGTTCGAAAAACACGTTGTGGTCGTGACCGGCGCCGCCAAAGGGATTGGCCAGGCGTGCGCGCGGGCGTTCGCGCGAGAAGGCGCGACGGTCGCGCTGGTCGATGTTGACAAATCGGCCAGCCCGCTCGCTCAGGAGCTCGGGGAACGCGCGAAATATTTTCCGTGCGATGTCGCCAAGTCTGGTGAGGTGGCCAACACAATCGATGCGATTCGCAAATCGCAGGGCGAGATCAGCGTCCTGATCAATAGCGCGGGAATTCAAACGTACGGCACGTGTACTGACACGAGCGAAGCGGATTGGGATCGCACGATCAACGTGAACCTCAAGAGCCAGTTCCTGTGCGCGAAGTACGCGATCCCCTCCATGCAAAAGCGCGGCGGCGGCGCGGTCGTGAACCTCGCGAGCGTGCAGGCGTTCGTCAGTCAGAACAACGTGGCCGCGTATACGACGAGCAAGACGGCGATCCTCGGGCTGACGCGCAGCATCGCCGTGGATTACGCACCGACGATACGCTGCGTGGCCGTGTGTCCGGGAACGGTGGATACGCCGATGCTGCGCGATGCGATCAAGCTATCGCCGGAGCCGACGGAAGTGCTGGATGAATGCAATCAGATGCACCCGGTGAAACGCATCGGCACACCGGAAGAAATCGCGGAGCTGATCCTTTTTCTCGCGAGTGACAAGGCCGGGTTCATAACGGGGCAGCCGATTCGAATTGATGGCGGGCTCGGGTTAAGCATCGGCGGAAGCAAGAGGGATTAACCACCAAGACACCAAGAACACCAAGAAGTCATTCAGATTTATCTTCTTGGTGTTCTTGGTGTCTTGGTGGTTCACCTGTATTTCTTATGAAGATTACCGACATCAAAGCCACCACCGTCACCGTGCCGCTGGAGGCGCCGCTGCGCCACGCGAACGGCTGCCACTGGGGACGGTTCGTGCGCACGATTGTCGAAGTCGAAACCGACGAAGGCATCACCGGCCTCGGTGAAATGGGTGGCGGCGGCGAGAGCGCGGAGGCAGCGTTTCGCGGATTGAAGACATATCTTACCGGTCACGATCCGCTTCAGCTCGAGCAGTTGTATTGGAAGATCTGCAACCCGACCGCGTCGCTGTACAACAATCGCGCGCAGCTTCATGCGGCGATCGAGTTCGCGTGCATCGACATCATCGGGAAAAAACTCGGCGTGCGCGCGTGCGATCTGCTCGGCGGGGCGCTGCGTGATGAGGTGCCGTTCGCGTCATACCTGTTCTTTCGATATCCGGACGAAAAAACCGGACGCGGCGGCGAAGAAACACCCAAGCAGATGATTGCGCACGCGCGACAGCTCGTCGCTCAGCACGGCTTCACCACGCACAAGCTCAAGGCTGGCGTGTTCGCGCCAGATCATGAAGTCGAAGTGTTTCGCGCGCTCGCCGAGGAGTTTCCGGAGCATCGCCTGCGCATCGATCCGAACGCGGCGTGGAGCGTCGAGGAATCGATCCGCATTGGCCATCTGATTGAAGATCTCAGC
>JACMJD010000149.1 GCA_014380825.1 Phycisphaerae bacterium
AACCCGAAATACACCAAAGATCTGGAAACGACGAAGGCTACCGCGGTCATCGTTTCGACAAAAGCCCAGGCCAATCACGTGCCGCTGTTGAAGACGGCAGACCCGTATTACGCGTTCCGGCAGGCGGTTGTCGCGATGCACGGCTATCGCCGGCATCCGCATGATGGAATTCATCAGGCGGCCAATGTTGAACCAACCGCGCGCATCGGCGAGCGCACGGTTATCTATCCAGGCGCGTATGTTGGCGCGAACTCTGTGATCGGGGCCGACTGCATCATCTACCCAAACGCGGTGATCTATGATGACACGATCATCGGCGATCGCGTCGTCATCCATTCGTGTGCGGTGATCGGCGTCGATGGATTCGGCTTCGCGCCGCACAACGGCACGCATTACAAAATCCCGCAGGTTGGGCGCGTCGTCATTGAAGATGATGTCGAAATCGGCCCGTGCTGCTCGATCGCGCGCGGCGCGTTGGAAGAGACGCGGATCGGTGCCGGCACCAAGATGGATGGATCGGTGGTCATCGGACATGGAACGACGATCGGTCCGCATGGGATTCTGGTAGCGCAGGTTGGCATCGCCGGCAGTGTCACCATCGGCCATCACATTACGATTGGTGGGCAGACGGGCGTCGCCGGTCATCTGAAGCTTGGCGATCATGTTACGGTTGGCGGGCAATCCGGCGTGACGACGGACATCGACGACAAATCGATCATGTTGGGCGCACCGGCGATGCCCGTATCGCACGCCCGCCGCGTGTATATGATCTTGACGAAGCTTCCGGCGATCGTCGAACGCGTGCGCGATTTGGAACAACGCCTCGCCAACCTCGAAGACGCAGGCGACACGCCGATTGCCTAAACTTCGTTCATCGCTGTGATCCATGCCCATCGCCACGTTATCCAACATCGAGAAACACTTCGGCCAGCGGGTGCTGTTCGAGCATCTCAATTTCGAGATCGATCGCGGCGAGCGCGTCGGCCTGATCGGTGAGAACGGCAGCGGCAAGACGACACTGCTGAAACTGCTCACATCAAACGAAGATGCCGACAACGGGAACGTGTCGGTGGCCAAATCGGTTTGCGTTGGATATCTGACGCAGGACCCGAAGTTCGATCCAACCAACACCGTGATGGATGAGGCCGAGCTGGCGTTTGCCGACCTGCATCGGCTTGCGCACGAGATGCGACATCTCGAGCACGAGATGGCCGACCATGCGGGCGAACAGCTGGATAAGACCCTGGAGAAATACCAGGAGACGCAGCACGCGTTTGAGCTGGCGGGCGGCTACGCGTGGCAGCATCGACTCGAAGCGACGCTGGAGGGCGTTGGCTTGCCAAATTCGTTCTGGGATCAGAATGTCACCACGCTCTCCGGCGGGCAGAAGTCGCGGTTGGCGCTGGCGAAGTTGCTCGTGAGCGCGCCGGATTTGCTGCTGCTGGACGAGCCCACAAATCACCTGGATCTGCTCGCGATCGAATGGCTGGAAAATTATCTGCTCGATTTCAGCGGCGCGGTTTTGCTGATCAGCCACGACCGGTATTTGCTGGATCGGTTGTCAACGCGCATTGCCTGGCTGACGCGATCGCAGATCAATAACTATCGCGGGAACTATTCATCATTCGTCGTGCAGCGCGATGTTGAATTGCTGACGCAGCAGCGGCAGTACGAAGAACAGCGGGCGGACATCGCCAAGCAGCAGGAGTTCATTCGCCGCTTCGGCGCGGGCCAGCGCAGCAAAGAGGCGAAGGGTCGCGAGAAGCGGCTGAATCGGTTGCTCGTCAGCGACCAGATCGTGCAGGCCGTCGAAAACAAAAAGGCGATGGGCTTAAGCATGTCCGTCGATAAGCGCGCGGGCGATCAAGTGCTCACCGTGCGCGGCTTAAGCAAGTCATTCGGCGATAACAAGCTGTGGCTCGACGTGAACTTCGACGTTCGCCGCGGCGAGCGCATCGGAATCATCGGGCCGAACGGCAGTGGCAAGACGACGATGCTGCGATCGCTGCTGGGTGAAGAACAGGTCGACGCGGGCTCGCTGAAGTGGGGCGCGAGCTTGAAGCTCGGCTACTACGACCAGCGGCTGGATGATTTCGACCCGGAAAGCACGATCCTTGAAGAAGTTCGCAAAGGTCGTCCGGATGAAAAAGACCAAGTGCTGCACGATACGCTGGGCACGATGCTCTTTCGCGGCGACGATGTTCACAAGCAGATGAGCCTGCTCAGCGGCGGCGAACGCGCCCGCGTGGCGCTGGCGGAGTTGCTGCTGGACAAGCCAAACGTGATCCTGCTGGACGAGCCGACGAATCACCTCGATATCCCATCGCGCGAAGCGTTGGAAGCGGCGCTCAAGGCCTACGACGGCACGATTATGTGCGTCAGCCACGATCGATTTTTCCTGGAGCAGATCGTCGAGCGGCTGCTTGTGTTGAATCCGCCGAACGTCGTTAGTTTCTCTGGGACGTATCACGACTGGGTTGCGAAACAGAAGCAGTCGAAGTCCGCTCCTGCTCCGAAGAAAGTTGAAGCGAAGAAGGTCGAACCGATCCGGACTTCGAAGCCGCCCCTCGACTCTGCTCGGGACGGGCACGCGCGGAAGGACAACAAGAAGCAGAATCCATACGCGCGCCCATTTGGTCGGCTGACATTGAAGGAGTTGGAACGCGAAATCTCCGACACGGAAGTCGCGATCGCGGATCATCAGCAGAAATTTGGTGACACCGGCGCAATGAAGGACCAGAACCGCGCGCGAAAGTTACAGGACGATTACCAATCGCTGTCGAAGAAGCTCGAATCGCTCGAGGCGGAATATTTCGAGCGCGAGAAGTGATCTCTCGGTTGATTCACACGGAGTTCCGGTTTGCCATTGACACTCCAAAACGTCCGTAAGGATTACGTTGCTCCGGATCGATCCGTCCTTACGGTGCTCGACATCACTGAGTTCACGCTGGGCGATGGCGAGCAGGTTGCGCTCGTGGGCACGAGCGGTTCAGGCAAGACGAC
>JACMJD010000150.1 GCA_014380825.1 Phycisphaerae bacterium
CAACGACACGCTCTTCGGCATGCCGATCGATGTGATATGGCCAGCGAAGTGGCCGCGCGAGATTAAGGCGGAATTGGATACGCGTGTCAGCTTCGAATTCCGAGAACGACGTGAAACCGTTGCCGACTTGGATAGATCGGTGCTCCGTTCAAGCGGATTCGCCAAGTGCTTCGCTTCGTGCGATCGCTTCATTAGCCACGATATCACGAAATTTGGCTCCAGTTTCGGAATTCAGACGTCCGCGCCCCCGGACGGTGCGTTCGAGATCGCGGCATGAAAGTGCGCATCGGACGATATCCGCTCGGCATGCGCGAAGTCGAAGTGTACGCGCGCGACGGCAACGGTGCAGAATTCCACGCGGCGCGACCATCCGACGGCATGGCAGAGATCGTCATCGGACTCGACCGAGAGCGATGGTGGGAAGTCTTCAACTATCTGCTGCACGAGGCGGCTGAACTGGTGTTCGCTGATCTGGCGGTTCGTTATCGACCTACGCCGGACTATGCGAATGCTGCGGACGGCTTCACGTTCGTGTTTGATCACAGCAAGTTTTCCGAAGCGATGGCGCGCGTCGCCTGTTTTCTGACGGCTGCGACACCTCATCTGTTGCAAGCGTTTGAGAAGTATCGGAATGAACAAAAGCGGGAAGCATCGACGCGGCGAACGTCCAAGCGATCGACGACGCCAAAGAAACGATCGACCGAAGGCAAAGCGTAGGGCGCATCGCTTCGGCGAGTTCAAGATTCCGAAGGGTTATCGCGTGACCGGATTCGACAAGCTGAAATCAACCGACGACGACACCGACGAATGACCCCCGCACTCTCGATCATCATGCCGTGCTGGTTGCGCCCACAGCGCACCGAGCGCGCGATCCGATCCGTCCTCGAACAGACGCGCTGCAATTGGGAACTGCTCTGCGTCGGCGACGCGTGCCCGGTGTTACCGGAAGCGTGGGAACGTGTGACCGGCGCGAAGCGATCGGACTACGTGCATCACTTCCGCAACGGCGGATGCGGTTGCATGAAGAACATGCTGATGCATGAGGGCGCGTACGGCACGCAGTGTCTGAATGCTGGACTCGACATGGCGAGGGCCCCGTTCGTCTGCTTCCTTGGCAACGATGATTTTTTCCTTCCCGATCATGTGGCCACTCGGCTGGACAGCATCGAGGGGAAGGATCTGGACGCGGTGTATCACGACGCGTTGATTCGGTTTCCCGGCGGCGATCGCATTCGCGGCGGCGGCGAGCTGCGGGAGGGCATCGTCGGCGGGAGTGAGTTCATCTTGCGGACCGAACTGGCCAAGCAAGTGAGATTCCAGAGCGGCGCGTATGGCCACGACTGGACGTTCATCAAAAGTTTGCACGCGACTGGCGCGAAGATCGGTTACTTCCGATCGGCGACGTATGTGGTTACGCATCTGCCTGGCCAACTCATCGAACAGGGAATTGATTAAGTGAACCGCGTTCTAATTCTTGGCGCTGGCGGCGCAGCCGGCATCAATCTCTGTCGCGCGCTTCGACGTGCCGGCGGATACTTCATCATCGCGACCGACACGAGCGACGATCGGCTGGCATTGATCAGCGACCTGGTCGACATGCCGATCAAGGTGTCGCCGGCGAATGACATCGCGCACGAATACGAAGTTCGCGGCATCATCTCTCGCGACTGTCCCGACGTCGTCTACGCGCAGGCGGATGCTGAGGTAGCGCACTTGATGCACCGGGATTATGACTGCGTCGCGCCGATGCCGTCGGCGGAAGCATGGCGACTGGCGGCCGACAAGCTGAAGCTGAATCAATACCTGGGGGATCGTGGCGTTCCGGTACCAGAATCCCACGGCGCGCACGGTGACGCACCGGCTTGGTTCGAGAGATGCCGCGAATCGACCGGCAAGGTTTGGGTTCGCGCGCGATGCGGCGCCGGCAGCAAGGCCGCGTTGCCGATGGAAGGTTTCGACGAGGCTGAATTCTGGATGCGCTACTGCGGTCGTCGCTGGGGATTGAAGGCGACCGACTTCATGTTCTGTGAGTTTCTTCCCGGCGCGGACTTCGCATGGCAGGGTCTGTTCTTCGAAGGCGAGCTGATCTGCGGTATCGGGCGCGAGCGACTCGAATACGTGTTCGGCGGCCAGATGCCCAGCGGCCAGAGCAGCACACCCAGCATCGCACGCATCGTGCACAGCGACGATCTGAACACGTTGGCGGAATGGACCGTGCGACTGATCGATGACGTACCGAACGGCGTCTACGGCGTGGACACGAAAGCGAACGCGGCTGGCCGCATTTGTGTTACCGAAGTCAACGTCGGACGGTTCTACACGACGAGCGATTTCTACGCCGCGGCGGGCGTGAATCTGCCAGACATGTTGATGAGGCTGGAGTGGGGGCCGAAGTTCGAGCGGCCGTTGAAGTTAAATCCGATCGCGGCGGGAACGCGGTGGGTTAGGTCGCTCGATCGGGAGGCTGTTCTCGTGCCTGCGAAATCTCCGACCCTCAGACTTGCGGAGAACATCGCGGCGTCGCCAGTGCTGGCTGGTCAGTGCGCGGTGTAATCGCTGTGAATCCTCTCGTCATCATCCCCGCTTATCGAAAGCCGGAGCAGCTCGAGCGCTGCAAGCTCGCCCTGGCGGAGCAGACGGTGAAGGCCGACGTCTTCGTCCACGACAACAGCGAAAAGAACATCGGCTTCACGCGGGCCGTGAATCTCGGACTGCGAAGTGCGATCAACGATCGATATCGGTATGCGATCATCCTGAATCAAGATTGCTACCTTGAGTCCAACGCGATCGCGGTGATGACTGGTTTCATGGATGCGCATCCGCGATGCGCGATCGGCGGCATCAAGCAACTGCTCGCTGGTGATCCGGATGTGATCATCCACGGTGGCGCGACTATCGCGTACCCGGCTGGTCATCACATCGTGGGACGCGTCAGCGCTGGCGACTGCACGGAATCGCGTCAGATGCCGTGGGTCAATGGCGCATGCATGATCGTCCGCCTCTCCGCCCTGATCGACTTCGGGTTGATGGATGAGCGGATGTTTCTTGTCGGCAGCGAAAGCGATTGGTGTTACCGCGCACGCTGGCACGGCTGGGAAGTCTGGTACATCGCGGACGCTGTGTGCCAGCACGAGCAGGGCGCGAGCGCGAAGCCAAGTGATGAGGTACTGAAGATCATCGCCGCGGATATGAAGGTGTGGGGCGCGAAGTGGATTGGATCGACGGCGTATGCGCAATTGAGAGAGCTGCCATGAGTAAATACTTGAGAATCCATCACCTGGAATACGCGGAATCGCTTTCAACTGCGAGGCGTGCCGGAGCTATGCAGCGCGACGCACAATGGTCGGCAGCGATCAGATGTTCGATGGCAGAGTCTGGATATCGACGACGGCTGAATAAACCAGAGGCGTTGATCGGCCTGAATCTTCGGCTCGTGCCGGCGGCATGTGGTCAATTGTTTTCCACCGACGCCGAACACCGCAAGCCCCGCAGGCGAGTGAGCAAATCAATATGAACTTGGCGCTCGCAATCGTCGGCCACATGGTCGGCGACTATCTACTCCAAAACGATTGGCTCGCAGAGGGCAAGAAACGATCGAGTCTGATCTGTGCCCTGCACTGCGCGATCTGGGTGCTGAGCGTGTGTGTCGCAACCTCGTGCTGGATTCCGTGGGTCATCGCGTTCCTGTTCATCACGCACTTCGCGCAGGACCGCACTGGATTCGTCCGTTGGTACATGGTTGCGATAGGGCAGGACAAGTTTGCCAGCCCACCGATGGCACCGTGGTCAATCATCGTCGTGGATAACGTCTTTCATCTTGTCGCGCTTGCGGTCATCGCCAGAAGCCTCGCGTAGTCACAACAACGGAAATCAGGAATGAACGATCACTTTTATCTGCACGCCGCGGGCGGCGCGGTGCTTCCTGCCGTCACGATCGGCCAGGGCCTGCCCAAAGAAGTCAACGGTGTGCCCGCGTTCTACTACTGGCGACAGAGCGCGAAGGATGGTGAGTACGTCCATCCGGTCAAGAAATTCCGACTCAGCATCGACGCCGGCCGTCGACA
>JACMJD010000151.1 GCA_014380825.1 Phycisphaerae bacterium
GATACTCATCGTGCGCGAAGGCACCGGCGCGGTGGCGATCCGGTTGTTTCACATCGACGGCATGGAGGGCGCGCCGCCGGTGCTGCAATTAAAGTTCGATGCGAACCAGTGGGGCGTCGCGCGGTTGGTCGGCTATCACTATCGCGCGCCCGAAGGCGGCGCGCGTCGCGCGCCGCCCGAGCAGAACATCCGCGCCGGCGTGATGATGCTGGCGGATCGAGTCGCCGGCCCGGACGATCTGGCGAAGTTCATGCAACGCGTCGCCAACGCCAAGCTCCAGCAATCCAGCGACGACACGATCTGGCGAGCGACGCTGCTCGATGGCGACCGCAATCTCGAAGCCGGAATAAATCTCGCCACCGGCGCGATCGTCACCCGCAGGGTGAACGGCCAGGAGTATCAGCCGGTGGTGTTCAAGGTGAACGACGAAGATCTGGCGGATGAGTTGTTGGGGTATTGAGGATCACGTGCAAGATGAACGATCCGAGTTCGATCGCAACCGTGCCGTGCCAAGCTTGCAATACGGCACGGCCGAGGACAGCAGAACCTGGCTCGGCATCCCGCGATGGGCGGTGATGCTGGTGTTGTCCGTAGTGTTCGGCGTGCTGTTCATGCTGAACGATTTTCACGGGACGGCGAAAGCGCGAGCAAAGGCAAAGTTGCTTCAGCAACGCGCGATGACGCAGCCAGTCTTGCCCGGCCGCTAAGGGGTGGGCTACGCAGCGTCGCAACCCGGCGAACCGTTTGCCAAACTGTCGGCGGAGGATCGACATTTCGTCGACGCGTGGGATCGGGCCGAAGACGAGCCGATCGACCAAGCCGATGTAGCGGTGTTCGAGAAGGCGTTTGGACAGAACTGGCCGGACCTGAGGAAACGGAGGCCACTCGTGAACGACCCGCACTTGGTTCACATACTGAAGTGGCCGATCATGCTGCTTCTGATGTGCACTTCGCTCCCCGCGGGTTTCCTGTCCATCGCGATCGGCAGCGTGTACGACGAGTACCGCCGCGCCGACAGCGTCACCACGCGGTGGAGAAACCAATATACGATCGACAGCAGCCGCGAGACGTTCGAGACGGCATGCATGGTCCTGCTCGGTGCCTTGGCCGTTCACGCGATCATGGTAGCCCTGTCGATCCGAAAGTGGAACGTCACGCTCCTGGGCATGCGCGGCGCCGTCTGGTTCGTCCTGAGCTGGGCTGCTTTCGTAACCGGCGCGGCGCTCGCCTTGTGGGTGTTGCCGAAGTGATGGGTGATCCACTGGCGATCCGCGATTTCCATCAATGACGGGGGGACTTATCGGCGGGAAGATCGCTAGGCCCGAGTTTCAGCGGCAATTATCAGATTTCGATTTTCTCAGGAATGTATTTAATGGACGTTGCCAATGCGACGATTTTGTAATGAGTAAGGTGAACTTCGAAGGAGCTCGCTGATGGATATGAAATCAAACCGGCAACTGTTGGCCCGACTTGTTAACGACGAGCGCGGCGGAGAAGTATTGGAATACGCGCTGATCGCCGGCCTGATCGTCGTCGCGGCGATCGCCATCATTGGTCAGGTTGGAACGAAGGTTCTGGCGAAGTGGACGAGCCTGAACTCGAGGATGTGAGTCGCTCGCCCCCGCGATTCACGCAAACTCAAACGCATCGTTCGCCATCACCAGCGGCCTGTTCTGGCCGATGTTCAAGAGCAGCCCGGCGGCCATGAAGCTGGCGACCAGGCTGCTGCCGCCGTAGCTGATGAACGGGAGCGTCACGCCCGTCACGGGCATCAGTTTTACCGCGACCAGCAGGTTCAGAAATGTCTGGCCTGCGAGCAGCGAGATCACGCCCACCGCTACAAGTTTTCCAAACGGCTCGCGCGTGGCCGCGGCTATCTCAACTCCAGCCGTGAACAGGATCAGATACGCGCCCAGCACGATCGTGCTTCCGAAGAAGCCGAGCTGTTCGCCGATCAGCGCGAAGATCATGTCGTTGTGACCTTCCGGCACATGCCGGCCAACCGTTAGTCGGCCGATGCCTTTCCCGCTGATCCCGCCCGAGCCGTACGCGATCAGTGCGTGCTGCTGCTGGAACCCGGTGCTGGCCATCGTGCGCGCGTCGGAGTCGAACATCGCGTAGACGCGCTGCCGCTGATAATTCTTCACGAGCTCCGGCAGGTAACGCATCAGCGGCAGATTCGAATGCGCCTGCCCGCGCTCGTCCGTCCCGGCCCACCACGCGATCGGCGCGAGCGACGCGCCCATCAGGACGATCAGCCTGAGATGTTTCAATCGCGCGCCCGCGACGAAGAGCATCGCGAACAGCGCGGGAATGAAGATCAGCGCCGTTCCCAGATCCGGCTGCTTCAACACAAACGCGATCGGCACCAGCGCAAGCGCGAACGGCGGAAGCAGTCCCTTGAGCGTTCTGAAATTCGACCGAAAGCGCAGGTACCGGGCCATCAACACCACGAACGCGATCTTCAACAGCTCTGCCGGCTGAAGGCTCATCACACCGAAGTTGATCCAGTTGTACGCGCCCTTGGTGTTGTGAACGAACGGAATCGGATGCCGGTGCTGCTCGGCAAATCCGCCCACCAGCGTGTAGAGCACGAGCGCCAGGCTTAGACAATAGAACGCCGTGGCGAATCGCCCGATGACGCGATAATCCACCACCTGAAACGCCGCCAGGCATCCGAGCGCGACAAACACAAAGATGAACTGCTTGCGACCATCGGCAGGCGAGTCCGCCCAGATCGTGATCACGCCAAGCGTGGTCAGAACCCCAATGGCCACGAGCACGGGCCAGTTGGTAGCGATGGCGAGCTTTTGCCAGAGTTTGTTCATCCGTGAACGGGGCCTAACATGGAGTGACGAGAATAAGGTAACTGCAATGCGCTGCGAAGCAATCGACGGTCAAGGAAACAGGTTGCAAGTTGCCGTTCATCGATGAAGGGTGCTAATGAATCGTTTTGAAGGGAGGGCGCATGGCCCCGAAGTACAGTGAGGCGTGGCAAGCCGCAGAATTGTTGGATGAGATTGCGAAAAAAGCTGATCCGGTCGATGTGCTGATTCATTCAATTCAGCGAATTCTTGGCAATGTCCGGCTTGAAGCCGCGTAGGCCGGGGCAATTCCGCTCGGGTAGGCGTCGACAACTGGCGGCCGCATTGTGGGCCACGAATATTCACGAGAACCTGTTGTCGAATTCAGCATGCGTACCGATCCACGCCCACGTGATCGTGTCGCCCTCGCGATGTCCGACGGCTCGGACGCTAAGCGTCACCCGAACCGACCACAACGATTCATGGTCTGCCAGCTTCTTGAAGCGCAGCGAGTTGTGTGATGGGTCCGTGGCGAATTGTCGATAGGCACGGCGTGCCGCAGCTTGATTGCCAGAAGCTCGGGGTGGCGCGGGAGGTCACATTTTTTCCGGGTCCAACGGCTCGCTGCCCTCGGCCAATGACTCGCGAAGGAATTGATCGAGCTTCGGGCGCTGCTGCGGATCATCGATGATCCGCTCCCATTGCGCATCGCCGTGGCGAGCGAGCAGGAAGCGCGCGAAATCCGTGACCTCGGCCCGCTTGTCCTGCGGCAGCTTTTCACAGATCTCCACGAGTTCTCGCGTGTCGGAGCTCATGCACACATTGTATCCGCTTGAACCGAATCAGGCACGGAGGAACCAGGCAAGTCGCTCACGCATACAACTCCGCCAGGATCGCCTTCCCCGGCGAGTTCTTGTGCATCACCAGCGCCATCTCATCCCCCGCTTGCAACGTCCCGGCCGCATGCGGATAGAGCGTCGTGAAGATTCTTCGGTCTTCGTGATCGTCCACGGTGAACCGCACGATGTCGCTGGCGGGGGCGATGCCGCTGCGGTGTGTGTCGACGACTGTTCCAACTGCGGGCTCGCCGTTTTGCCAGACGCCTAGCACGCGAGAGCGTTGAATGTAGGTGATGATCGCCAGCAGGATAGCTAGCGGCGCTAGAAGACAGACGACCGCCAGTGATGCGATCCAGGATCTTGGGACGGTTTGCAGCGTGACGTTTTGCGGATCGGCCGGGTCGGTGCGTAGATCGATTTTGTCGCCGGACTGGATTCGGCCGCGCTCACGGCCGGGGGTGGTTACGTCTAGCTCGATCGGTTCGCCTTCGGGCGTTATGTAGGTCAGGCGGAGCCGCCTGGGCTGGTCGAGCGGGAACGATCGGCCCATGCTTTCGTCGACGCTTTGCACGTTCGCGAGCACCTTTTTGCCCTCGAAGATCAGCCAGCGTTCGCGTCGCGCGGTGGAGATGTCGCGGATGGCGAAGTAGATCGTCGTGCCGGCCACGAGAAGGGTGAGGGCGATCCAGATGCGCACCGGACGTTCGTGCCAGCTTCGCCGTCGGGCGCGCGCGGTGATCTCGCGCGGGACGGGCGGAAGCGGAGGCGACGCGTCGTGACCGTCGCGCGCGTCGGTTGAGGGATCGAAGGTTGATTGAGGATCAGTGCTCACGTGTGACAGGTTCTCTCTCGTGTACCTCTCCAAATCACGTCGTCGTCTTCAAGATTGTCATGCAGAGCGGTACTCCGCGAAGAATCTGGTTTGACACGTCAGGTCAGATGCTTCGCGGAGTACCGTTCTGCATGACAGCTACTTCGGTGCAGCTCGCGTTCGATTACCGCCCGCTCGCTTCCAGATCCGCCGGCGGTTTCGTCGCCGGGCGATCGGGCGAAAGGTAGCCTTGTTGGATGGCGGCATCAAGCATGCCGCGCGCGATGTGAGCGGCCGCGCCACCACCGCCGCCGCCATATTCGACCATGACGGCGAACGCGACCTGCGGGTTTTCCGCCGGCGCGAAGCCAATGATCCACGAGTGCTTGGTGTTTTTGCCGTCGGCGTCGAACCCGATGTACCACGGCGCCATTGGGTTTTCCTGCGAAACGGTGGAAGGCGTGATGTTCTCGTACATCCGGCGGCCATTCTCGTTGCGAATCGGTTGGCCGTCGTTGTCGAGCAACGCGCGCCTGAGCGGGGCGGCCTCCGCGGTTCCGGTTTTTCCCGCCACGGTAATCGAGCCCTTCTTTTGCAGCACCGAGCCGCTTCCCGCGCGGCTGTTCACGACGCGGTACATCCCCGTCTGCGCCGCGGCCATTGCCGCGGGCGACACATCCAGATCGACGCGATCGGGAATCGTCCACCACGGCTGCGCGGTTGGCTTGGTGCTGGGCTGCGTGGACGCCGCCCGCGCGCTCAGGACCTTTCGCAGCGAGTCGCTGTTCTCCGGTTCGAGCAGAGTCGGGCGCATCCAGACCCCGTCGCGCGCGATCGTCGCGGAGACATTCGCCATCTGAATCGGCGTGGCGGCGACCGGGCCTTGCCCGATGCCGGCGAACCACGTCGCGGCTTCCAGTCCCCAGTTCGGGCCGTCATAGCTGTTGGGCAATCGCCCGCGCGCTTCGGCGATGCCGATCCCGGTCGGTCGGCCCAGGCCGAACTTGTCCATCCAATACGACAGGCCCTGCAAGCCAAGCCGGCTTGCGACCGTTTCGAAATACACGTTGCAACTGCGTTCGACCGCATCGGTGAACGTGAGGAATCCATCCGCGTTCCCGTTCGTACCGCGATGCGGCGCTTCGGTCGGAATCGGATGATGCGACACGCCGGCCGCGCCCAACATTTTTTCGAATCGCGTCGCGACCCAGCATCGCCCGACGCCGTACTTTCGGCCGTGCAGCACGAGGAATCCGATGCACTCGATGCCTTCGTTCACGCCGATCACGCCTTGCGTGATCCCGCCGATGCCGACGACCGGCTTGATTGTCGAACCAGTTTCCAGCGGATACTGCGTCGCGCGATTCATCAGCGCCTGGTTCAGGCTGTCCATCACGAGCTTGGGGTAATCGGTGTCGAACGTGTTCGGGTCGAACGTCGGGTTCGAGACCAGCGCGCGCACTTCGCCGCCGTGCAGGTCGATCAGCACCGCGCCGCCGTGCATCGAAACCGGCCGAGTCGTCGGGGTTCCGCCTTCAACTGCCGCGGGGAACTCGATCGTCGCGGTTTGAAATAGCTTCAGCACCTTGCGCTGAATCTCGATGTCGATCGTCGCGTGTACATCCGCGCCGGGCCTGGACGCAAGGATCTCGCTGGTGTCTCCGGCCTCGCCCATGTATTTCTCGATGCGCCCCCGCGTGCCTCGCAGCAGCGGCTCGCACAAACCTTCGAGCCCGCTGCGGCCGATGAGGTCGGTGTACTGATATTTCCGCAGATCGCCGTCGGGTTTCAGATCGCGGTTCGGATCGGTCTCCAGATCTTCACGCCGAACGCGCGACAGATTTCCGACGACATGACACGCGACTTCGCCCTGCAGATAGAGCCGCGTCATTCCTGGCCGCAACTCCAGGCCGGGATAGTTCTCGAGGTCCTTGCCGAGCTTATTCTGAACGGCCGACGAGATGTTTTTCAGCAGCGGATGCGCATCGGTCTCGTCGCGCATCTTGATGTCGAAGTCATCGAGCTGCGGCGCATCCTGGGTTTCGTCGATCAGCCAGCCGCGCCACCAGGTGTCCGTTCGTTCTTCGCTTCGCGCGGCGTGCTTTTTCGTCGCGTCCTTATATTTGCGGAACCAGTTGTTGCGCTTGGCCAGCACGACGCGGCGAACGGTGTCATGACGAATCTCGTCGAGCTGCTCCGGTGCGATATCGCCCAGCCGCGCGAGCGTCGCCCACATGATCTTGATGCGATCGAGGACGTGGCGTTTCTCTTCATCGAGGATCTTCTTGCGCGCATCGGCGTCGGCCGCGCGCCATTCATCGGTGCGCTGCTGACGCGCCCAGCTCCTGGCGAGCTGAGTCACCCACGCATCGTCCGGCGGATCGGTCAGCGCGCGGAAGTCGACGCACGCATCGATGCACGCCACATCCTGCGCCAGAACTTTTCCCTTGGCGTCGTAGATCGTGCCGCGGGTGGTTTCGATCAACACTTCGCGCTTGAGCGCATCGACGGCCTGCGTCGACCAGTGCGATCGCTTGATAATCTGAAGCTGAGCCGCGCGCAGCACGAGCACGGCGGTGATGACGAAGAGGATGCTGAGGAAGATTTTAAGGCGGCGTTCAAACATGTTGCCCGTCCGTGGGCGCTTCGCCGCTAGCGGCGGAGCAGACTATCCCATCCTCATCCGTCTCCGCGGCGGCTCGAACGCGAACAATCTTCGCAGCCGATTCAGCGGCACGAGGATCAACGGCGACAGCAGCGATGTATACACGGCCGACCACAGCATCGTGCTGATCGGCATTGGAATGCCGTCCGTGAATCGGTGCAGCCAGCCGTGCAGCAGGACGATGAACGCGGTCACGATCCCGCACATCAGCGTGAGCACGATGTGCATGATCGGATTGCCGCGCACCTGTGGCGTTCCGTATCCGCCGATCATGAGTGCGAACAGCCCGTAAGCCAAACCGTAGAGCCCCAATCGCGACGGGTCGGCGGTGGTCAAGTCTTGCATGATGCCCAGGGCAAAGCAACCCAAAAGCGCCGCATCGCGCGGCGCGTGAAGCGCGATGAACACGACCGCGATCATCACCAGGTTCGGCACCGCGCCCCAAACCCGAAAGTGCCCGCCAATGCCGATCTGCAACGCGACGGCGAAGTAAGCGAGGATGAAGTAGATGGGCCAGCGCATGATTACATGAGACCCGAAATCCGAAACCAGAA
>JACMJD010000152.1 GCA_014380825.1 Phycisphaerae bacterium
ACGACGCGATCGCGAGCATGACGATCGCGCCGACAATGATCGGGGCAGAAACAAATCGACGGATCGGCGCGCGGACGATCAAAAGATAGACGGCGGCGGGAGCGAGCGTCTGCACGAATGCGACCGGACCTTTGGCCATGAACGCAAGACCCAGCGCCGCGCCAGCGCCGAGTGCCGCTGGCCAGGTGACTCGATCAAGCACGCAGCGCGCGATGAACACGTTGGCCAGCGTCACCCACAGCATCAACTGCATGTCGGTGGTGGCGAAGCGCGTGAAGCGGAGGAAGAAATAGTTGCTGGCGCAGACGATGGCGGCGACGAATCCGAGCTGTTCATCACGCGCGATGATCGAACCGAGCGCGTACGTCGCCAACAGGGTAAGCGCGCCGGTGAGCAGCGCCGTCCAGCGTATGTCGAACGCGAGACGATAGTAGGCTGCCGCTCGTTGGACTGGATCGGGATCATTCAGCGCCGCGCTTGTCGGTCGTCGGGTTGCCAGTGCGGTGATCCATGCGGTGAGCGGCGGCTTTTCGATGCGCGGTTTACCTTCCAAGGTCGGCAGCAGCCATGGGCTGCCGCGATGGATTTCCAGGACCGTGCCGACGTTCAGCACTTCCATGCTGTTGGAAAATTCCAGCCATCGCAACGTCGGCGCGACGCAGGCGAAGAAGGCGACGGCGAGCGCTATCGCCCACGGAAGCGTTCGAGTCGTTCGAGGTTCGGCGAGTGCATCGTTCGACATGGCCCGGGCAGATTACCGGCCCGGCGGGTCGTTCGCACGGGCGAGAGGCCCGTGATACATTCGACGTCGAATGGTGGACGGATCGGCAGATCGACCTGTTGCGCTGGTGACCGGGGCATCTCGGGGCATCGGGCGCGCGATCGCGATCGCACTGGCGCGCGATGCCCGGTTTGATCTCGTCGTCAATTACGCGAGCAATCAGACGGCAGCGCAAGAAGCTCGACGCGAGGTCGAATCGATCGGCAACGGATCGCGCGCGATCATCGTGCAGGCGGATGTTGCCAGCGCGGATCAGCGAAAGCATCTGGTTGAGCAGGCGATCTCATCTTTCGGACGAATCGATCTGCTGGTGAACAACGCCGGCGTTGCGCCCAGCGTTCGCGCGGATTTGCTGGAGGCAACGGAAGAAAGCTTCGATCGGTTGATTGACATCAACCTCAAGGGCCCCTACTTCCTCACGCAGCTCGTCGCGCGGCGGATGATCGAACAGGCGCGGCCGGCGCAGATCGTGAACATTACATCGGTCAGCGCGTACGCCGCCAGCACGAATCGCGGCGACTACTGCATCGCCAAAGCGGGGCTGGCAATGATGACGAAACTTTTCGCTGCGCGGCTGGCGGAAAATGGGATTAATGTCTACGAGATTCGTCCGGGGATCATCGAAACGGACATGACCGGGCCGGTGAAGGAAAAATACGACAAGTTGATTTTTGAGAACGATCTCTCGCCGCTAAAACGCTGGGGCACGCCGCAAGACGTTGCGGCAGCGGTCGTTGCGATCGCGCGCGGGCAGTTGCCGTTCAGCACGGGCGAAGTGATCAACGTGGACGGCGGATTTCACCTGCGCCGACTGTAATCGAACATTTCTTGCTTGAAATCCTGACCCGTGCCGCGTTTACTGGCCGATGCACTTCTGTTGCGAGGCCGTATGAAAATGAAAACACGTCGTCGAGGCGGATTCAGTCTGGTCGAACTGCTCGTCGTGATCGGGATCATCGCGATCCTGATCGGGCTGCTTTTGCCGTCGCTCGCCGGCGCGCGCAGATCGGCGAAGCAGGTGCAGTGCCTGTCGAACCTGAAGCAGATCGGCCAGTACCTGGTTACATATTTGAATGACAACAACGGCTGGTTGTTCCCGCCCGATCGCGGATCAAATCGCCCGCGCGACGAGCGCTGGCCGATGTTTGTGTTCAAGCCCGCGGTGTACAACCCGCCGGTGATGACTTGTCCGGAAGATGTTGAGCCGGCCGAGCAGCATTCGTACATCCTGAACGATCACTTGAAAGTGCGCGGCGTGAAATATCACAGCAAGTGGCTGGGCAAGCCGAACACCGAGATCGTGGTGATGGGCGAGAAGCGATCGAACTATGACGACTACTACATGAACGTCCGCGACTTCGCGACGCGCGTGGAGTTGTACCGCCACGGATTGCGCAAGGGATCGAATTATCTGTACCTCGACATGCACGCCGGACTGGCGCCGCCGAACGAGGCGATCCTGGGGCTCGATCCGTGGGATGTGGATGACACGGCGCCGACAACGTTACCGACGCATTGATTTGCAATCCACGTGGCGTGGGCGTCTCGCCCGCGCACAGGCGGCATGTGCCGCGGACGCACGGGCGGGACGCCCATGCCACGGCT
>JACMJD010000153.1 GCA_014380825.1 Phycisphaerae bacterium
AGGTTCACCAGCTCAAAGCGTCCATCGGTGTTGCGGATGACGACCTGCTGCTGCGGCTCGCCCATCTCATTGAAAGTCAGGTACGCGAACACGACGCGATCGCGCGTAATGTGCGTTTGTTCGTCGTACTCCGGCTCAGAATTCTTGGGCGGATGTTTCGGTTTGCGACCGCCCGATTTCCGTTTCGCTTCAGTGCGAGACCACGCCTGCTGAAGCAGGCTCGCCACCGAGGGCCCATCCGAACGTGTGATCCATAGTTGCCCGGTGGTGTCGAGGTGAACCGGATCGTTGAAGACGAGTCGCGCGGCGTCGCCGAGACTGCCGAGCGGGATTTCCAACGGCTGTGTCGTGGGAAAATTCGGATGCGCTACGCGGACGAGGTTCATGTAAGAAGCAGGCGCGGCGGCAGGGTTGCCCATCGGAACGATCGGCGCGGTGGACGGTGCGGTTATCGGTGCGCTGACCGCCGGCGCCGCAGGCGGTGTGCGACGCACGTAGTAGATCGTCGCGGCGATCGCTCCGATGACCACCAATGCGATGACCAGAATGCCGGTGCGTGCCGCGCCAGCACGATGTTGGAACTGACCCATCCCCACAGTCTGAAATCCTACCAGAAACCCACCGGTGTTTAGCGGCGCCGCTCGCCTGGCGTGAACCGCGCGGACTTCCAACTCAGGTTAAACCGTTTCGAAACCAACCCCAACAAATTCGCCGCATTCAAATCCGGCAACGCGATCGGCGGACCGCCCGGAAACAAGCCGCGAACCAGATTCGACACAACCTTCCGCGCCCCGATCATCTGCTTTCGCATCGAAACCGTCTTCGCCGCCGCTCCGTTCGCGCGGAACAGCATCGCAGTGACATCGTCCGCGACCAGATTGTCCGGCTTCAGCCCCACCAGCGCCGCCAGAAGATTCGGAATCAGCTTCGTCGTATCGGTCGCATCGAGCTGCTCGACGACCCTCAGCAGCCCTGCTTCGCCTAGCATTTCGCCATCCGCGCCGAACGATTCCATCAGCGAATCGCTGTAACACAACACCAGATCATCGCGCGAAAGCTCCACGCCGAACTGTTCGTAGTCGACGATCCCGTCGATCCCCAGGGGAATGTTTACGACTTGATCATCTGCCTGGTGATCCGCGCGGTCTTCCAGCAAGCGCCAGCGCTTCTCCGCCGAGTGATAAATCAGCGGCGCGGGATGGCCGGCGTTGCAGAGCGTGAGGTAACTGGTCGGACCGAAGAATGTCATGACGATCGCCGTGGCGAACGTGCCGATCTTGCTCAGCTCGACGAATTCGCGATTGAGCGAACGGACGAAGTGGGTCTGATCGAGCTGATTGACGTATCGCCGCATCAGATCGCGCAACGTGATGGCCGTGCTGCGCACTTTCTCGCCATGACCTGAAACGTCCGCGACGAGCAATCGCGTGATGCGTCCGGTCGCGCAGGACGACAGGTAATACACGTCTCCGCCCGCGTCCGCCTGTTTGTAGGGCTTGCTATACACCCACAGGTCGAGCCCCGAGATCGACACATTCGCATCGACCTGCGCGTTCCCGCCCCAGACTTCCATGCACTGCATGACTTCCGGCTCGCCAGTTGCTTGGGTGATTACCGCGGCGGCATCGGTCGTCTCGAGGGTGGCATTGGCGGAATTCATTAGACGGTGATTAAGCATAGCACGCGCGGTTGTTTGGCGCTACACTCTCGCGCGATGGGTATTGCCGATCGAGATTACACGCGTGCGGATTACGAGCCTCGCCAGGCGCAGAACGCCATCGGCGCGCTGAACAAGTGGTCGGTCACCACGTGGCTGCTGGTCATCAACATCGCGGTATTCGTGCTGAACAACGTTCTCACGCAGCCGCGTGCGCTGGTCGACACTCGAACCGGCGAGGTCATCAAGTACGTCCATCTCTGGGATATGTACGGCGCGTTCAACGTCGTCGACGGGATTTACCGCCTTCAGATCTGGCGGTTCATCACGTTTCAGTTCTTGCACGCCAGCCTCACACACCTGCTGTTCAATATGTTCACGCTGTACATGTTCGGCACGCTGATCGAACAATACCTGGGGCGACGACGCTTCCTGGCGTTTTACCTGCTGAGCGGGATCGGCGGCGGAGTGATGTACGTGATCCTGTGGTATCTCGGATTTTTCGGCGCGGCGGCGCAAACGGCGATCACCGATCTGGTCGGCGCGTCCGCGGGAATCTTCGGCGTGCTGGTTGCCGCGGCGGTCATCGCGCCCAACGCGACCGTGCTGATCTACGGTTCGATCCCGATGAAACTGAAAACGCTCGCGTACATCCTGCTGGGCGTGGCCGTATTTACGATCTTCGGCGGCGGAACCAACCGCGGCGGCGAAGCGGCGCACCTGGGCGGCGCGGTCGTCGGATTTTTCCTCATCCGCCGGCCGGAATTGCTCAACGTGTTTGAGATCGGCATCGCAAAACGCCCGCGCATTTACCGGCGATGATCACGCGAGTTCGATCACGCGATACGTCTTCGTCCGATATCCGCTGCCGATGTTGATCGCGCGCACGTTCCCAATCATCGCCTCCACCTGGAAATGACTGTGGCCGCAGATGACGTCGCGGACGTTGGGATATCGCCGCAACAATTCACCGACACGCCGGCTGCCCAGATACGCCCGCACAAAATCCCACTGGCTGCCGTGCTTGGGCGGCAGAAGCTCGTCGAACGGCACGTGATGAATCGCCGCCAGCAGGTGCGGCACGTCGTGGAGCGCATCGAGCTGCGATTGAAGATTCGCCAGCAACTCTTCGAGAAACGCTTTGTCGGATCGATGCAGCTTGACGAATTTTCCATCGTTCCATCGCGCGACGATTTCCATCGCATTTGGAGGCACATCGGATGAATCAATCAGCAGCGAATCAAATTGCGAAAGTCGCGCGGCCGCGCCCGGTGAAACTTTTTGCTCGTAGAATCGAAGTGGAATCCCAAGCTGCCGAATCGCGAACGAATAATCGTACCAACCGACGCTGCCGACGATCGCGACACTGCGATCGGGCGCCACGAATGGATCATCTTCCAACCATCGCCAGCCCAGTGCGCGCACGCGTTGCGGCAGGATGTCACGAAAAATTTCGTAACTGTCCGCCGAACGCGTCCACAATTCATGGTTGCCGGCGACGAAAATCTTTTCGCCGGCGAATCGAATACGCGAGAGACATTGTTCCAGCGAATCCCCATCCGCCACCGCGGTGTCACCGACCAGCAGCAATGCATCGATGTGAGATTGATCGCACAGGCGATTCATCTCATCGATCAGTTCATCGGCCAGCGGTTTGGATCGATGATGGTTGTAGTGAAGATCTGCGGTGGCCAGCACGCGCATATTTCTGTTACTCGTTGCTCGTTACTTGTTACTTCTCTCTCGATATAGATCATTGTCGCGATCGGCGATTGTAGACGAGGGACGGCGAGAGGAACCGATGGCCCCGCTGGTTGTTGAAAACGTCAGCAAGCATTTTCGCCAAGGCGACCGCGATGTCGAAGCGCTCGGCGGCGTGAGCCTGCAAATCGAGCGTGGCAGATTCCTCGCGATCATGGGCGCCAGCGGCAGCGGGAAGAGCACGCTGCTTCACCTAATGGCCGGCCTGACGAAAGCGGATACCGGGCGCGTCGTCGTGAGCGATCAGGATCTTGGCGCAATGAACGATCGCCAGCTCACGCTGTTTCGCCGACGCAACATCGGGCTGGTGTTCCAGGCGTTCAATCTCATCCCGACGCTCACCGCCGAAGAAAACGTGATGCTGCCGTTGATGCTCGAAGGCAAGAACGGGGAAGTCGCCGCCACGCGGGTGAACTCACTCATCGAACAACTGGGCCTGACGAACCGACGTACGCATCGCCCGGACGCGCTCAGCGGCGGCGAACAGCAGCGCGTCGCGATCGGCCGAGCGCTCGTGAGCGATCCGGCAGTAATTCTGGCCGACGAACCAACCGGCAATCTCGATTCCGCCAGCAGCAAGAGCGTGTGCGAGTTACTGCGCGATTTATGTCGAAGCGACGGACGGACGATCGTGATGGTCACGCACGAACCAACGGTGGCCGCATACGCGCAAGAAGTCGCCGTGCTGAAGGACGGAAAACTGGTCGATCGGTTCTCCACTCTCGGGCTGAGCGATTCGCACCAGTTAGCGCTGAGATATCAAGACGCGTTGGGGTGACGAATCCGGTCCCCTCGCCCCGTACGCGGGGAGAGGACTAGGGTGAGGGGTTTGCGCGTGACTCGCGTCGTCGCGCAGCGAAGAGTCTTCGCTCCGCGAAGACCCCCTCACCCCCACCCTCTCCCCGAGTACGGGGCGAGGGAGTGAATGCAATGCTCTTACGCAAACTCGCCATCTCCAACTTCGCCGTCCGCAAGGCGCGCGTTGTTCTCACGATCGCCGCCATCGCGATGTCGGTGAGTCTCGTCGTCGCGGTGACCACCGGTTACGCATCGGTTGAAGCCGCGGCCCGAAAATTCCTCGGCCAGTATCTTGGTGCGTGGGACGCGCAGATCACTCGGCCGACCGATCCGAAGCCCGGTGTCGACGTGGCGTGGATCGATCAGCTCCGCGCTGATCCGGCCGTGCGTCGCGCGGTGGGTCGACTTGAGTCGGATATCGCGATGCTGAACAAAGATGGCAAGCCGGCCGAGGGTGGTCGGCACGCCAGCGTGTTCGGGATCGATCGGTCCAGCGACGACAGCACCGATCGGCTGAAGCTCAACGCAGGACGCTGGTTCACGGCCGATGAACTGAATGGCGTCGTGATCGACGAGGGCACGCAGCGAAACACACAAGTAAAAGTCGGCGACACGCTTCTTCTGCCGGGCACGAACGAGAAACTGCCGCTGAAAGTGACGGGCATCATTCACAAGCCCGGCATCCTCGTGGGCTACATCAACTCGATGTATCTGCCGCTGCCAACGCTGCAAAAGTTCCTGTTCGACGGGCGGACCGACCGCGTCAGCAAGATCCAGATCGAGTTCAATGAAAACATCAATGCCGAAGCGTTCATGCAACGCTGGCAGACAAAGCTCCAGCAGGCCGATCCCCTTCTGAAATTGCGACTCACGCGCGAGCGGCGCGACCAACTCGATCAAAACCTGATGGCCGTCCACGTACTCAGCTATCTCGGCGGCACGGTGTCGATGCTGGCGGCGACGTTCATCGTGTTCTCCACTGTCTCGATGGGTGTGACTGAACGGCAGCGATCGCTGGCGATGTTGCGCGCGGTCGGGTTGCTGCGCAGTCAGCTCGTCAAGCTGGTGCTGATGGAGGGCGCGTTGCTCGGTTTGCTTGGCGCGCTGGTTGGCGTGCCGATCGGATTGTTCTGGGTACACGTGCTGGCGTGGAAATTCGCGGATCTGTTCAGTGCCGGCGTCGTTGCAAGTTTCGGCGGGATCGCGTTCGCATCACTGGGATCGATCGGTGCCGCGATCATCGCGAGCATTCTTCCCGCCATCAGCGCGGCGCGGGTCGATCCGCTGGAAGCGATGTCGCCGCTTGCGAATGCCGGGGTGAAAACGATGCGCCCGCCGATCGCGCTCACGCTTGTCGGGCTGTTGTTGATCTCAATAGACCCGGCGATCGCGTTCCTCGGCGTGCCGGCGGTGCCGGGACCGGTCGAGCGGTCGGTGCGATTTTATTCGCACTTCGTGATCGGCCTTCCCGCGCTCATGATCGGATTCTTCCTGCTCGCCCCGCTGTTCGTCTGGCTGGTTGATCGCCTGTTCTCACGTTTCGCCGCAATGTTATTCGGCGTGCGATACGCGCTGCTGCGTCAGCAACTCAGCGGCGGCCTATGGCGCGCGGCAGGCACGTGCGCGGCGCTGATGGTGGGCTTATCGGTGCTGATCGTCATGCAGACGCAGGGCCACAGCGCGCTGTCGAGCTGGGAGCTGCCGGACCGATTTCCCGATGTGTTCGTCTATACGACCAGCCGCGCCGGACTGGATCCGGCGGCGCAGGAGAAAATCCGCAACACGTCGGGAATCAAGAAAGACGAGACGATGCCGATCGCGATGCTCTCGCCCGAATTCGGCGGCGGGCTCGTCGGACTGGCCGGTGCCGCGTTCATGCCGAACGCGACGATGTATTTCGGAATCGATCCGGACAAAGCGTTCGACATGATGCACCTGGATTTCCGTCAAGGCGATCCAAAATCCGCGGCCGCGATGTTGAAGAAAGGCAATCACCTCGTCATCACGGAAGAGTTCCACAAACTCAAAGGCCTGAACGTCGGCGACAAGCTTTCGCTCGTGAGCCTGAAGCGTGGCGGGACGATCGACTTCACCGTCGCCGGCGTCGTCTGGTCGCCCGGGCTCGATGTGATGGCGACGACATTCGACCTCGGCAAACAGTTCGACCAGCGCACGGCCGCGAGCGTGTTCGGCACGCTGGAGGACGCCGACAAACTCTTCGACGTGCGAACCGTCTACCTGATCGCCGCGAACCTCGAACTGTCTGTGCCGAAAGCGGAGTTGATCAAAAAACTCCAGCAAGATCTGGGCGACATGGGCCTGAGCGTCGCCGACGTGCGGCAGCTTAAGCACGATATCGTGGCCGCGTTCTCGCGACTGCTCCTGATCGCCAGCACGATCGCCTGGGCTGCCATGGCCGTCGCGAGCCTGGGCGTGACGAACACGATCATGGCATCGGTGCGATCGCGCCGCTGGCAATTCGGAATCCTCCGCAGCATCGGGGTAACGCGCGGCATGCTCACGCGACTCGTCATCGCCGAAGCCGTGATGCTCGGCTTCGTCAGCGTCGCGCTCGGCTTCGCGGCGGGGATGCTGATGTCGGTCGATGCACACCGCCTCTGGGCGATCGTCCTCGGCTACGCGCCGAAGTTCGCAGTCCCGTGGTGGATCATTGGAATCGGCGCAGGCGCCGTGATGCTCGTCGCGATCGTGGCAAGTATCGGACCGGCGCTGAGCGTCGCGCGAGAGGAACCGTTGTCGCTGCTGCAAGCCGGACGTGCTGCTGCGTGATGCGTCTTTGTCGGTAGAAAGCCCACGACTTTAGTCGTGGGTCCGCAGTCGATGCGATTTGCGCATATCCGCCGAACCCAAGTTTCCTTGGAGCACCTGGTTTCACGTGAGCGGTTCGACGTACGGACAACGGGTGCGAGGAGATTCGCGCGGTTGGCGCCCCCGAAAACATCGCGAGCACTGCGAAGGAGATTACAAAAACCCTCCACGTCCCGGGGAACACCAGAAGAAATACGAGCAATCGAAGAAGCTGATGAAGCGCGAGCGGGTGAAGTTGTTTCGAAGCGAGCGCGAACACGTCCGTCGAGTGTTCGCAGACGTCCTTCCCCAATACGAAGTCGATTTGATCAGTCTTTGTATCGGCGCGAAGCACTTTCATATGCTTGCACGGTTCGCTCCACTCAATGCGAAACCAAAATGGGATCGTGCACGCTGGGTGATCGGTCCTGCCAAAGGCGCCAGCGCGCGGAAGTTGAGCAAAGAAGGAATCCGCGCACTGGGTGGAATCTGGGCAAAGCGATGCAAGGTGAAATGCATCGCGGACCGTCGGCATCAGGTGCGAGTTGCGAAGTATATTCGCGATCACGTGAAGCAGGGCGCAGTCGTTCTTTCTCTGCTGCTGTATCAAGACGCGCGAAGAGGTCCCACGACTTAAGTCGTGGGCTTTCCTGCGTTTCCTTTGCTTTCGTTTCCGCTCCCATTTACCTTCCCCCTCCGATGGACCCGTCCGCTGCGAGTCAAGGCACTTCATCCGGGACGCATCAGACCAAGCAGTCTGGGCAGCGCGAGAAGTTCGCGGCAGAAGAACTCGGGATCGTGCTGTCACATTTCGAAATCGGGATCATCGAATCGATCGTCGAGTTTCCGCGCGGCAGCCGGAAGGCGCCCAAGCTCCTGATCGTCACCGATCAGGGGAAATTCCTCATGAAGCGCCGCGCGCGCGGGAAAGAGGATCCGTTCAAGGTCGCGTTCTGTCATGCGATCCAACTGCACCTCGCGGCCCAGCAGTTTCCGTTGCCGCATTTGATCGGGACGAAGCGCGATAACAACTCGATGCTGCAGTGGCGCGGCGCGGTGTACGAGCTGTTCGAATACATCCCGGG
>JACMJD010000154.1 GCA_014380825.1 Phycisphaerae bacterium
ACCTGCGCGACATCATTCACCGCGCCGTCATCAACAACCTCGACGTGAAAGTCGCCGGCTACGGGCCCGGCATCGAAGCGTCGCGGACGATCGAGGCGGAAGCCCGGTTCGATCCGACGATATTCGCAAACGCCAACTTCGAACGCCGCGACCGCACGCTGGCGTTCAATACGGTCACATCTGATGCCGGCGTGGATCAGCAGAAGATCATCACGTACCAGACCGGCCTGCGCCAGAATCTGGAATCGGGCGGCCAGGTCGAGTTGCGATACGAATCGATTCGTACCGACGTTCGCCAGAGTGCCGGCCTGTTTGGTCAGCCGCCCGGCGTCGTGCCGAATCCGTACACGGAAAACCAGTTGGTCCTTCAACTGACTCAGCCGTTGCTGCAGAACTTCGGCTACGAGGTAAACCGCGCCCGCATCACGATCGGTCGAAACAACCAGCGCATCAGCGTGCTGGACTTCCGCAAGCAAATTGAAGAGACGACCGGCGACATCGAGCGCACGTACTGGCAGCTCGCGCAGGCAGAGCGCGATCTGCGCATCGCCGAAGAGCTGCTCAACCAAACATTGCGCACCGCCGACATCCTGCTCAAGCGACTCGGCCAAGACGTTACGCGCGTGCAGATCTCGCAGGCGAACGCGTCGGTTGAGTCACGACGCTCGGCGCTGATTCGCGCCAAGGCGCAGGTTGAAGATCTATCCGACCAGTTGAAGCGGCTGATGAACGACCCGGACATGCCGGTAACCAGCGCGGTCGTGATCCTGCCCGGCGACCCGCCGATCGAAGAGCCCTTCCGCTTCAACCTTGCGGATGAGATCGCCACCGCAATGCAAAACCGCTTCGAGCTGGGCCAGCAACAGCTCCGCATCGATTCGGCGAACATCGCGACCAATGTCGCTCGAAACAACGAGCTGCCGACGCTCAACTTCGTCGGGCAGATCGGTTACCAGGGTCTGGACGAAAACTTCTCGCAGGCGGTTCACGCGCAGTCGGAATTCAACAATTTGAACTACCAGGTCGGGCTCCAGTTTGAATGGCCGATTGGTTACCGTGCCGCCCGGGCGGTGACTCGGCGAGCACGCTATCAGCAGATGCAGGCGATCGATCAGTACCGCAATCTGGTCGACATCGTTTCGCTCGACGTGAAGCGCGCCCTGCGCGAGGTCGACACGAGCTGGACGGAAATGGGCGCCCGACGACAAGCGCGATTCGCGCAGGCCGACTCGCTTGCCGCCATCGAGCAGCGCGAGCTTGGCGGCGAAGCGCTCACGCCCACGTTCGTCAACCTCAAGCTTCAGACGCAGGAGCAGCTCGCCGACGCCGCGCGCGCTGAAAACGAAGCGACCGCAAACTACAACATCGCGATCTCCCGGCTCGAGTTCGCCAAGGGCACGTTGCTGCGCTACAACAACGTGATCATGGACGAAGCGAACACGCAGATGGTTGCCCGCTGACGCTAAGCGTCAGCGGAATGACGAAATCCGAAACCCGAAATCCGAAACAAGTTCGAATGCCGAATGACCAAAACGGTTCGTCATTCGGCTTTCGTCATTCATTCGGGCTTCTGGTTTCTGGTTTCGGATTTCTCCGCCTTCCTGCCGTATAATCGTCATCCGTGCTCACCCTCCTCGTCATGCAGGGCCCCGACAAGGGCAGACGTTTTGAATTGCCGGACGCGCCTGCGCTGATCGGCCGCGAAAGTCGGCAGCTTCCGTTGACCGACAACACGTGCAGCCGGCGACACGCCGAGCTGTTCCCTCGCGGCGGGGAATGGATTCTCAAAGACCTCGGCTCGTCCAACGGCTCATACGTCAACGGCGTGCGTGTCGAGAACATCTACACGTTAAAGCTCGGCGATCAAATTCGCGTGGGCAAGACGATCCTCGTCTTCGGCGCGCAGGCGGGCATCGCGCGCGCCAGCAACGCCGTTGTCTCGCTTTCCGGTGAAGAGGCGGGCATGGAAAGCTCGATCATCAACACCGTGCAGTCCAACGACGACTCGATGGTCCTGGCCGTCCCCGAGCCGGCGGCGGCGGCGATGACCAATCTCAAGCTGCTGTATCAACTTGGCGCGGCGCTGGGCAGCAGCTTCACCGCGCTGCAAGTGCTTGAAGTCGTCATGGACCTCGTCTTCGAACACGTGACGGCCGACCGTGGGATGATTCTGCTGCTCGATGAAAAGAAGAACGAGCTCGTGCCCAAAGTTGTGCGCGTGCGCGATGAGGACGCGGAACGAAAACCAAGCGGCAACGGCAACGGATCGCGCAGCGGCGCGAAGTCGGCCGGGGATACGGATGCGCCGATTCCGGTCGCGTCGGATGACGACGAACAACCAGCCGAGCCTCCGAAGTTTCACGCATCGCGCACGATTGTCAGCCACGTGCTCAACAGCGGCGAAGGCGTGCTGTCGAGCAACGCGATGACCGACCAGCGGTTCAGCAAAAGCAAAAGCATTCACAACATGGGCATCCGCTCGTCGTTGTGCGTGCCGATCAAGACGCGCCGGCTCGACCCGCGGGGCTCGAAGCCCGGCGCTTCGCCTGACGAAGTTATTGGCGTGATTTACATCGACAGCTCCGTGAAGAACTACACCTATTCTCCGGACCAATTGCGACTGCTCAGCGCGATCGGACTGCAAGCGGGCATGGCGATTCAGAACGCGAAGCTGTTTCAGCAAGGCCTCGCGGCCGAGCGCCTTACGGCGATCGGCGAAACCACCGCCGCCCTCTCGCACTCGATCAAGAACATCCTGCAAGCGCTGCGTGGCGGCGCGGATGTCGTTGAGATGGGCCTGAAGAGCACGAACGTCACACAGGCGCAAAAGGGCTGGCGGATCGTCGATCGCAATCTTGAGAAGATCTACAACCTCACGATGAACCTGCTGGCGTATTCGCGCCCGCGCGAGCCGCAGCTTGAGATGATCAATCCGAAAGTCCTAATCGAAGAATGCCTCGAGCTGATCGCGCCCATGGCGAACGAAAAAGGTGTGATGGCGGTGGCGGATG
This sequence comes from Phycisphaerae bacterium, assembly GCA_014380825.1. The sequence continues at coordinate 3,012 of JACMJD010000154.1, forward strand.
TCGACAAGGATCACCCGGCTGTGCCGTTGGATCCGGATGGATTGCACCAAATCATCATGAACCTGCTGAGCAACGCGCTCGACGCCGTCGAACCCGGCGAGGGCCTGATCCGCGTCGTCTGCCGATACGATGGCGAGAACAAGCAGACGGTCATCGAAGTCGAAGACAACGGGCCGGGTATTCAGCCGTCGATGATGTCGCATCTGTTCGAGCTTTTCCACAGCACCAAGGGCAATCGCGGCACGGGTATCGGTCTTGCGGTGACGAAGAAGATCGTCGAAGAGCACGAAGGCTCGATCAGCGTGAAGAGCGCGCCGGGTGAAGGGACGACGTTCACCGTCAAGCTGCCCGTCTATCACGAGACCATGAGCGACCCGAGTCACACGCACGGACCGGCGCGGTAACGGCGTGACTCGCGCGTCCCGCTTCCCGCTCGCTCGCTGCTACAATGCAATGCGATGCCCGCGCTGACCAGGAAATTCACACTCTCCGATCTCCGCGCCGCTCGAGCATCGGGCGAAAAGCTCGCGATGCTCACCTGCTACGATTTCACCACGGCACGAGTCATGCAGGATGCCGGCGTCCCGATGCTGCTCGTCGGTGACTCGGCCGCCAACGTAATACTTGGGCACGACACCACCGTCTCGGCGCCGTTGCGATTCATGATCGACATCACCGCGGCCGTCCGTCGCGGGGCTCCG
>JACMJD010000013.1 GCA_014380825.1 Phycisphaerae bacterium
AACGGCTTCAACAACAATTGGACCGGCTTCGGCAACGGCGACTTTGACTACAACGGCATTGTCGATTTCGATGACTATTCGATTATCGACCAGGCTTTCAACACACAATCACGCCCGGCGAGAAGCAACCCGTCGCCGGCACCGGTATTCGGTCGCTCGAAGATCGGGCGACTGGTTTAGCTTGGGTTCACTTTTTGCGGATCGGAGCGAGGGAAAAAATGTCAGCTTCATTAAAATCGACGCGCGGTCTCCGCGCACTTCGGATTAATCATGCGGTGGTTTGCGCCGCGCTGTCGGCGGCGGGAATGTTCGCGGGCGAGCGAGCATTCGCGGCGGATATCACCTGGGTCCGCGCGGCGGGCAACCCCGGGCTGTTCAGTGATGGCGCGAACTGGGTTGGCGGCGTGGCGCCAAGCTCGTCGGCGGATAGCGGCTTCATCAACAACGGCGGCATCAGCACGGTTGGCGCCCCGTTCACCGGCACGGTCAACAACATCGGGCTCGGCATCACCGCTGCCGGAACCGGCACGCTCACGCAGACCGGTGGATCGATCACCGCAACCGGCAATGCCACATTCGGCGGAAGCACCACCGGCGCGGGCACGTACATCATGTCCGGCGGCACGCTGACTGTGACCGGAATTATCACGGCGGGAAGTATCGCGTTCGGCTCCAACGGCGCCGGCACCGCGAACATCAGCGGCGGCTGGATTGCAGGTCGTAACGTGTTTCTTGGCGCGAACACCAATGGTCACGGCCACGTCGTGCAGACGGGCGGAATGCTGGCGGTTGGGCAGAAGCTTGTGTTGGCGGAACTGAAACCCGCTGACTTCGGAGCGACGCCCACTCCAAGCGATTACACGATGAGCGGCGGGGCGGTTACCGTCGGCGGTTCGATGTATGTCGGCGCGCACGGCCCCGCGACGTTCAACCTCAGCGGCACCGGCTCGGTCAGCGTTGTCGGCGCGGTGCAAATTGGCGCCAGCGGCGGAGCCACCGACCCACCGGCAGGCACCGGCACCTTCGCCATGAGCGGCGGAACGCTCGCTATCACCGGCCCCGGCGCGTTCCTCGTCGTTGCCGACCACGGCGACGGAACTTTCAATTTGTCCGGCGGGACCGTGACCACGAAATACCTGAATGTCGGCCAGAATCTCGAATCGGGCTTCTCTACCCGTGGCCTGATGAACCAGACCGGCGGATCGGTCAATATTGAGTACTCGTGGGTCATTGCCGAACAATCTCAGAGCGCAAACCTGTATGACCTGTCCGGCGGAACCGTGACGCTGACCGGAATTGGTGATCCGCTTCCGGGCGATCTCAACGTCGCCAGCGGCGTCGATTCGCGCGGCACGTTAATGGTGCGGGGCACCGGCGTGGCGAAGATCGGCAACAGCGCGATGCTCGGCAACGGTGCCGGCAGCGGCGGCACGCTGATCGTCAGCGCGAATGGCTCGCTATCTTTGGGAACGAACGGCGCGGGCAACGGCAATCTCATCGCCGGCGTCGACGGAACAGGCACGCTGCAAGTCTCCGGCGGCAGCGTCATCGCCGACGGCTTAACGCTCGGTCAAAATGCTGGCGCGCTCGGCACCGGAACACAAACTGGCGGCAGCGTCGTCATTCGCAAGAACATGTCGGTGGGTGAGACGTCCACCGGCAGCAACGTGTACGACATCAGCGGCGGAACGCTCAACGTCGGCGCGGGCGCGCTCGGCGGAATCTTTGTCGCGTCGTCCGGAGTCGGCACGCTGAAAGTGGGCGGGACGGCAACCGTCACCGCGCCATTCCTGGCCAACAAGGGCGCGTACGCACAAACCGGCGGCGTCGCGTCGATGGGTCTGGTCACCGGCATCGGCAGCATCAGCGTCTCGGGCGGCACGCTGAACGCGACATCAATCGCGCAGAGTGCGCTGAGCATCAGCTCGACCGGCACGGCGAAGATTGCAGTCAACGGAACCGACACCGGACTGAGCGTGGTCGATAGTCTGTCCGTTACCGGATCGGGTCGGCTTGATCTGAATGACAATGACTTGATCGTGCACAACGGCAACTACGCGACGATCACCACTTCGATCAGGAATGCTCGCAACGCCGGTGCATGGAACCAGCCCGGCATCACCAGCAGCACGGCTGCAGCCGCGGTTCCGAAGAACAAGACGCTGGGCACGCTGAAGGGCACGGAATACCTCGCCATCAACGGAGCGACATTCGACAGCTTCGCCGTCGCCGGCACCGATGTGCTGGTGAAGTACACGTACTACGGCGACACCGACTTCAACGGTCTCGTCGACTTCGACGACTATTCGCGTGTCGACGCCGGCTTCAACAATAACCGTACCGGCTGGATGAATGGTGATGTCGACTACAACGGCATCGTCGACTTCGACGACTACTCGCTGATCGATCAAGCATTCAACACGCAGTCCGGCACGCTTCGTCGCGCGATGAACTATCTCGATGGCGGCGATCGCAGCGAAGCTGGAATGGACGCGCCTTCGCTACAGTTGGTGATGCAGCACCTCGGGCAGTTCGGCGAAACATACGCCGCGGGCTTCCTGGCGGCTGTTCCGGAACCGACGAGCGCGATGACGCTGCTCGGTCTTGCCGCGCCTGCGTTGGCGGCACGTCGACGTCGTCGATAACGCAACCAGGGCGTCCCATCAACTCAAAACGGCTGGCCACATTCAGGTGTGGCCAGCCGTTTCTCTGCGCGTCACGTCAGACGAGCCGCGTTCCCGTTCCCGGCTCGCGCTTTGGTATAGCAGGCCCCGTCTGCGCGCCGCGCTGCTGCGAGTTGAAGGCCTGGTCGATGATCGAATAGTCGTCGAAATCGACGATGCCGTTGTAGTCGAAATCGCCGTTCTCGAAGCCCGTCAGATTGTTGTTGAACCCTTGATCGATGCGCGCGTAGTCGTCGAAATCGACGACGCCGTTGCCGTCCGTGTCGCCTTGCAGGAAGGAGAAATTCAGTGCGGCATTCGCCGCCGGGTTGCCGGCGATGTCGGTGACATTGAAGCCGGGAATCAACGCGGAGTAACTGCCGTTGGGCAGCATCCCGTTCACGAATCCGGGGAATGTGAACGTCGCGGTGTTGGGCGCGTACGACAGTGCGATGGACGCGCCGGGAATAGTGGTAGCGCCTCTCGTCAAAGTCAGATCGGAAACTGACAACGTCGCCTGGACGTTTTCGCTATACGTGAACTTGAGGTTCTGCGCAGAGGTTCGGAAATTGAACTGCGGATTGCTCACCGTCGGGCCCGCGGTGTCGATGGTCACATTCAGAGTCGGGCTTACCGCAGACAAGTTGCCTGCGGCGTCTTCGAAGCGTGTGGTAATCGAGCGAGTGCCGTCCGCGAGCACGCTGGTGGTGATGGCGTATGTGGAATTCAGGTCGGTGTCCGATCCGACTAGCGTGCCGCTGCTGAATATCTTGACAACGTGATTGCTCGATGCGCCGGCGAAGACGGGAGTGCTGTCTAGTGTGATGTTGTCGGTGTTGGACACCCCGGTGTCGGTCAATGCGAGCAGATCGGGCAGAACCGGTGTTGCCGGCGCGACGGTGTCGATCGTGACGATCGTGCTGTTGCTGGGCGACGACTGGTTGCCCGCGATGTCTTCGAAGCGCACCGTCAGGTTGTGCGAGCCATCCGTCATCGCAGGCGGCGTAATCGAATAGCCGGCCGCGAGGTCGGTCTCCGACCCGATGAGGGTAGCGGTGTCGAATAGCCGCACGATCTCGTTGGTGATTGATGTGCCGGTGAACGTGGGCGTGCTGTCGTTCGTGATGTTGTCGGTGTTGCTCAAACCGCTGTCCGTGGCGGCGGTCATGTCTGGTGCTGATGCTGGCGCGGCTGGCGCGACCGTGTCCACGCGGACCGACAGCGCCGCGCTGACCGGGCCAAGCAACTGCGTCGATGTGCCGAGATATCGCGTCGTCATCAGAAATGTGTCGTCGCCGGCTGCAAACGCGACGTTGGAAAACGTGTAGCTGCCGGATACCGGCGTCGCCGTTGCAATCTCGGCTCCGTCGCGGAACAACTTGACGAGCGAGCTGCCGGGCGCGCCGCTGCCGGTAAATGTCAGCGAGGTCAGGTTGGTGATGTTGTCCGTGCTCGACGTACCCGAATCCTGTGCCGCGCTCAGGTTCGGGACGCCCGGCGCGGATGCGGGAGGCGATGGAAGCTGCTCCATCCCTGTGACCACGATCGGGCTGCGCCCTTGATAGCTGAATGTTCCCGCGCCCACGCCCGCGGACGTAAACGTGCCATTTGTCGCCCCGTCTGGCGTGATGAACAGCACGTCGCCCGGCACGGTGGTCGGTGCGCCGCCGTTCGCTTCGACGTTGGTCAGGACATCAGGCGTGATATCGAAGATGTCCGCGCCCGAGTTGCCGTTCACCTCGATCGTGGACAATCCCAGTCCGTTGGACACGTCGATGTTGTCATCGCCGACGCCCGCGAAGAGAACGGCGCTGGAGACCGAACTCCAGCTCAGCACGCCGAGGAAATCGCTGTTGTAGCTCTGACTGGCGAAGGTGTGATCGCGATCCTGATTGTAACTGTCATCGTGAATTTCCAACGCATCGACGCCCGTGCCACCGCTGAAGTCGATGTTCACGCCTGATCCGAACTCGGTCGTGATGAAATCGTCGCCCACGGACATCGTGTCGTTTCCAGCGCCAGCGGTGATCTCGACATCGGTTGCGGAGTTGACCACGAGCATCTCGAACTCAGCGCCCTGGCTGGCGTGCGTTGAGTTGATATTGATGACATCAGTAGGCGCCAGGAACGACGCCGTCTGAGTTGCGCCTTCGAAGAATCGGACCGTGTTCAGAATTGGAAAGCTGTATCGCGTGGTTGCCGCCGGATCGGTGATGTTCAGCGTGTCGGCCGCCCCCGAGCCACCCTGAAACTGGAAGAGCGGCAATCCGGAGGTGATCGAGTTGGTGTTGACGTTCATCACGTCGGTGCCCGAGCCGCCGTGGAAAAAGATGAAGTTGTCGCCGCTGATCGTGCCGCTGACGGTGAGGGTATCGTCGCCGCCGCTGCCACCGATGTCGCCGCTGGCGGCTTCATTTCCGGTGAACGACAGACGCTCGTCTTCGCCGACCATCGCCACGGTTGATGCAACCGTTGCGTCGTTGGCGAAGTCGTTCATGTAAATAATCGCGTGCATGTTCGCTTCACCCCAGAGCACCTTGTCGGGCCCGGCCACACCCGAAGCCAGCTTGCGGAGGCGCATGGGTGAGCTCGCCGGCTCGAAGACATCGTACTCATCCGACCCGGTGTCGTTGTCGTCGCGAATTTCCACAAAGTCGTCGGCGGTGTCCGTTCCGGCCGCCACGAACACGCGTGAGGAGATCGAATCCAAGTCACGCGTGCTGCTGGCGACGGTTATAGTGTCGACACCGCTGCCGAGATCGATGTTCACCGGCTCGTCGCCGGTATTGATGATCGTGACGATGTCGTTGCCTCCCATCAGGTTGATCTGCACATCGTCCCACGCACCGGTTGGCTGAGGGATTAGAACGCCATTCATGGTGGCGTAGATGAAGCTGGCGTCGACCTCGAACACGCAGGTGTCGTTGCCGCCGCCACCGTTGACGACCAACGTCGAGAGCAGACGTCGAATTTCGAGGGTTTCCACCGCAGCCGACAGGATTCGTGATTTTCGTTTCATCGCAAGGCTCCTGGAAGAAAGCGTTGTCGTTCGGAGTTACTTGCGATGGGTAGAACAGTCGGTTGTCATGAATCTGGTAGAATTTACCGACACGTCGCAACCGAACGCAGGAACCGTTATGTCCGAGCCCGCGAACGCATCCGCCGCGAATAAGCCCGAACTGGATACGTGGTTTGTTACGGTCTACGACCAGCTCCGCGGCCTGGCGCGACAGCGCCTTTCCGGCGAGCGGTCGGATCACACGCTTCAGCCGACTGCGCTGGTGAACGAAGTGTTCCTTCGCCTCCAGAAGGACGGATCGCTCGATGCCGCCAACGGGTCGCAGTTTTTTTTCGCGGCGGCCGAGGCGATGCGGCGCATTCTGATCGAGCACGCCCGCTCAAAGGGCCGCAAGAAACGGGGAGGCGGGGCGATTCAGCGGATCGATCTCAACGTCGCCGAGTGCGTAACCGAAGAGAATCTCGATGAAATCCTGACATTCGATGAAGCAATCTGTCGCATGGAGGAAGAGTCGCCCGACGCAGCACGGCTTGTGCGGCTGCGCTTTTACACGGGCCTGAGCGTGGAAGAGACCGCCAAGGTGATGGGCGTATCCGAAGCGACGATCATGCGAAGCTGGCGATTCGCGCGCGCCTGGCTGTGGCGCGAGCTGCGCGCGGACGACGGCAAAGGGCCCTGAACATGCCACGCCTCGATTCGACCGCATCCAATCTTGTCGTGGCACTGTTCGACGAGGCGGCTGGCCGACTTCCTCGACAGCCGCGCGCCCCGGCCGACAATTCCGCTGTGGCGCAGGCGGGCAGCTCGTGCCCGGCGGTTGAGCAGCGCTAGCATCGCGACTGAAAGCATCGCGAAGCCCGTGGGCTCCGGCACCAGCGCCTGCATTTCGGCGGCGCTCAGTGCATGGTTGTAAAAGCGAACGTCGTCCAGCATTCCCTCGAATGTCGACCCCAGCGAAGTTGATCGCCCGATATCGAACGTGGCGGCAGGATTGGTGAGCATCGCGTTCGCCTGCACGTTGTTGCGCGATGCGACTAACTCGCCATCGCGGTAGAGCGCGATCGCGTGCGTCGCCGCGTCGAACGTTGCCGCGACGTGGTACACCTGTCCGATGTTCCAGAACGGAAAGTCATGGACCACGAGATTCGTCTGATTCGGCGTGGGGCTCGTCCAGACGCCGAAGGCCATGCTCGATGAGCCACCTTGGGCAAGGAAGAACCCGTTGGTGTTTTCGGCCGTGCCGAAGTTGATGAGCGCGCCGGGTCCGCCATCGGGTGGTGGATCGGCGGAGTCGGCGCGCATCCACATCGCGACACTGAATGCGTTCGTTGACACCAGTCCGCCCGCAGCCGGATTCGGCACGCGGATGAAGCCGTCATCCGGGAAAAGAAACGCCTGCCCGATCACACCGGGCGTGAATTGCAGCGTGCCGAGCTCGGTTCCGTGGTTCGCGCCGACGCTGTCCTGCGCGTTGCCTTCTCCTTGCCAACGCGAAACCAGCACAGCCGAAGCGGTTGCATTCATGGCCAGTACGACGATCGTCAGAATTCGCAACATGGGGGTCTCCTTCTCTCCGGATCAGCGCGATCCGACGTGAAAGCGCCCGAAGTTCTGCGGCAATTTGGTAAGATTCCCGTCAGGCGGAATTTTTCGGGCACTTTGAACGGGAATTGCGCTTCTCCAATTGAGATGAAGCGCGAAACGGTGAGACGACGTGCACGAACGACGCGCACCATCGCATGAAGAGCGAAACGCCAGGACGGCTGCATTGATGCCGCTCGTCTATACCGAGCTTCGCGCGATGGCCGCCAATTACTTGCGGCGCGAGCGGCCGGATCACACGCTCCAACCGACGGCGCTGGTGCATGAAGCGTTTCTGCGGTTGGCGGGCGATAAGTCGATCGATCGCGCGCACTTCATGGCGATGGCCGCGGTGGCAATGCGGAATGTGCTGGTCGACCACGCCCGCCGTCACGCGGCCGCCAAGCGCAGTACGGAGGGTAAGCGCCTCTCATTTGGCGCGCCGGAGCTCGCGACGACCAAAAGCGACATGGATGTGCTCGAGCTGGACGATCTGCTGCTTCGCCTGGCGAAGCTTGATGCGCGGCGGGCGCGGGTGGTCGAGCTGAAGGTGTTCGCCGCGATGACCAACGACGAGATCGCGCACGTGCTCGGTATCGCGCGCTCAACTGTGGCCGAAGACTGGACCGTTGCCAAAGCGTGGCTCGCGGCAGAACTGGCTGACGACGCATCGTGAGAAAATCGCACATCTATGAACAGCGACGCCTTCCATCGTGCGGCCGAGCTCTTTCTCATCGCGCGCGATCTGCCGCCGGCGGCGCGCGATGAATTCCTGAAGAGAGAATGCGGGGGAAACGTCGAGCTGCGCGACGAAGTCGAACGACTTCTCGCCGCACAACACAATCCCATGCCTTTCGAAACATTGGCCAATCAGCTCGAGAGCGTGCGACAGCAGTTGGATCAGTTGCCCGCGGGTAATCAGCCGGCCGTCGGAGATTTCATTGGCCGATACAAGCTTCTTCAGGTGATCGGCGAAGGCGGGTTCGGCACGGTGTACATGGCCGAGCAGCGCGAACCGGTGCATCGCCGCGTCGCGCTCAAGGTCGTCAAACTTGGCATGGACACGCGGCAGGTCATCGCCCGCTTCGAGGCCGAGCGACAGGCGCTGGCGATCATGGATCACCCGCACGTCGCCAGGGTCTTCGACGCCGGCGCCACCGACGCAGGCCGGCCGTACTTCGTGATGGAGTTGGTCGATGGCGTGCCCATTACCGAGTACTGCGACAAGAACAGGCTGTCGATCGAGCGGCGGCTGACGATGTTCGCACAGGTCTGCCAGGCGGTGCAGCACGCGCATCAGAAAGGATTGATTCACCGCGACATCAAGCCATCGAACATCCTGGTCACAACGCGGGATGACCACTCGTTCGCAAAGGTGATCGACTTCGGCGTGGCCAAAGCGACGCAAACAAAGCTGACCGAGAAGACGCTGTTCACCGAATTCCGGCAGTTGGTCGGCACGCCGGAATACATGAGCCCCGAGCAGGCGCACGGAAACATGGATGTCGATACGCGCTCCGACATCTATTCACTGGG
>JACMJD010000155.1 GCA_014380825.1 Phycisphaerae bacterium
ATCAGTCGGATAGCGGTTGGCACAGGCAAAACCTCTCGCAAAGCCCGAAGAAAATCGATCAATTCGATCGTAGGTGCGACAATCGGCCCACGCAAGCGACTGCGGAGCACCGCTTGGAGTATCGGAAATCTGCATGCTTGCGGTGCATTCCAGCCGCCCAGTCAACCTCGATCACCGCCCAATCACTCAGGAGCTCAGTTTTGGTTTGACAGACAGGCCGCGCGAGAGGTAGTTTCTCTCTTGCGGAGCGGGTTATTTTCCGCAATTCGCCTTGCAAATGCGTTCGCATTCGCAGGCTGTGGAGCCCGCACGCGTCCGGCGATCGGTCAGTTGGTCAGCAACTGCCTTTTGATCCGGGCGATTCGGCATCGGACGTGCCGGAATTCGATTTTCGCCGATCGGTTGACAGCGCGCAGCAGGGAACGCGCCCGCGAACTGGATCGCCGAAAATTGCATTCGGGAACGCTCCTGCCGGTTTTGCCCATCACATTCGGCCAGCTTTCAGTCGCCGCGCATGTCTTAGCAGAAAGTTGATTTGTGAACAGCAGCGATCTTCGCGAGCGCGCCGAACGCGTTCTTGGATACACATTTCAGAACCCGGATCTCCTGACCGAATCACTCACGCACGCCTCCATCGCGGACAACCGCCTGAAGAGCAACGAGCGGATGGAGTTCCTCGGCGACGCCGTGCTCGATCTGGTCATCTGCGAAGCGCTCTACCTGCGCTTCCCGCAGTTCCTCGAAGGCGACCTGACCAAGATCAAGTCCGCCGTCGTGTCACGGCGCACCTGCGCCGAAGTCGCCGTCGAAACCGGGCTGGCCGACTTGCTGATCATCGGCAAGGGCATCAGCTCGCGCGAGACGATGCCCAGTTCACTCGCCGCCGCGGTGTATGAATCGATCGTCGCCGCAATCTATCTCGATGGCGGGTTCGACGTCGTGAAGGATTACGTCCTTCGCACGATGACCGGCAAGATGGATTCGATCTCATCCAACATGCATCAGCAGAATTACAAGGCGTTGTTGCAGCAACACGCCCAGAAATCTCTAGGCGCCACGCCGATGTACGAGCTGCTGGACGAAAAGGGCCCCGATCACAGCAAATGCTTCGAAGTCTGCGTAACGGTCGAAGGCAGAAGATTCACCAGCGCCTGGGGACCCAACAAAAAGATGGCCGAGCAGAAGGCGGCGTTACTGGCGCTTGAAGAGTTAGGTGTGCTGGATCCGAAAGAAGTGGATGATGCGATCGAAGCGATCGTCGTTGAAGAAGTGCCGCAGAAGTAAACGTGTCCTCTCCCCTCCCTGGCAGGGAGGGGCAGCAGGAGGGTCGAAGCGTCGACGACTTTGCGCCCGCTCCGCTGCTCAATTATTTCGCGATCCCTAGATCTTCCGTCGTAAACAAACTCTCAAACCGATACCCCGCCCCCACGATCGCTTCTCGCCCGCCCTCTTGGCGATCGATCACCGCGACGATCCGATCGATCTTCGCGCCGGCGGCTTCAAGCGACTTGGCGCCTTCAAGCACTTGGCCGCCTGAAGTCACCACGTCCTCTACTAGCAGCACGCTCTCGCCTTGCTCGAGCACGCCTTCGATCAGCTTACTCGTGCCGTAGTCTTTTTTCTGGTTGCGGATGATGACGAACGGCTTGCCGCACGCCATCGACGTCGCGGCCGCAAGCGGAACGGCGCCAAGCTCGGCGCCGGCGATTCGTTGCACGTTCGCGGTGACGAACTTCGCGAACATCTCGCCCAGCGCCTTGAGCACATCGGGCTGCGTTTCGAATCGATATTTATCGAGGTAGTAATTACTCTTGCGGCCGCTGCGGAGCGTGAACTCGCCACGGAGTAGAGCGGTTTCGGTAATCCGGCGGGCTAATTCGTCTCGGGTCATCGTCGCGGCATGATCGACTCACGCCCCGCGACCGTCAATACGGCCCCCACATCCCAAGGCTCATCGTGCCGCCATAGCCGAAGAATCCGCCACGACGATAGCCGGAATAACCGCCACGGTAACCCCCGTAGTAACCGCCGTAGTAACCGCCGTAGCCGTAGTAACCGCAGTAATATCCCGCCGGCACGGAGTAGCGGTATCGCCAGGAAGCGCCGCGCGTGATCGGGTTCGGATCGTTCGATGCGGATCGTTCTTGCGCGAGCACGCGCGGATTGAATTTGAGCGGACCGCTGTATGGCGTTGCGAGGGAAGCCGCGGAAGGACCGGTCTTGGCGCGCGGCGACTGAACTTGCGCATCGACATGTGTCGTCGTCATGAACAGCACGAGCAAGATGATGGATAATTGTCGCACGACTTCACAGATCCCGGTTACCAACTCTGGCCGGCGTGCAGGCTTCAGCCTGCATGCGCGCGCCAAACCAGACCGATCGCCATTATATCCGCACCCCAAAATCTGTTGATTGAAAACCATGAATCGCGGGACGATTTCGGCGCTGTTTGTTCCTGATCAAATCCACCCAGTTTCCCCGACCGGCGTATAGCGATCACGCACCTGCTGGGCGTATGGTGCGATCGGATGGATTCATCACACATCAAGCCCAAGCAGGCGATGAAGCTTTGCCAAGCCGTGCGCCGATCGCTGGCGTACGTCGGGCGGCTTCGTCGCCGGATGGAGCTGCTCGGCTTCCCGCCGGACGATGTGCTGTACCGCGCGGCGTCGAAGGCGCACGATGGGCTTCAGGAGCTTCATGTCCGCGCCCACTATTGCTCGGTGCCGTCGGGCGTCGGTGTGAACAGAACCGCCGATGGCTCTAAACCGGCACCGACGCAGTAAATATCGCCGGATCGCATTCCCAATTCACATCCAATCCATCGCGCGCACGCACCGAATCCAGCGACCGGTTTGGTCATTCATCATTCCCCCGCTAGTCTGTAATCGCATGACGTCGGACGCGCCATCGGTGGAAGCAAATGATGACCAGTCAGCCGTCACATCGCGCGCGCGACGGACGGCCGCGCACGTGGCGCGATTGCCGAATTTCAAGGGCGACGACCTCACCCACAGCGGCGTGGCCATCCCGCGATTCATCAGCATGCACGTGCTGGGCGCGCTGTTTCCGGTGACCGCCGGGATTCTGCTCTATGGTTGGCGCGCCGCGGCGGTGATGTTTATCGTCGTCGGATCCGCCGGTGTTGCCGCGATGATCTGGCGACGCATCGGTCTGCGCGGCGGACGCCTGCGCATCGATCACACGCTCTGGCTCGCGTTGTTGCTGGCGCTCATGCTCCCCGCTCATTTGCTGACCACGACCGATCCCATCTCCGGCACGCGCAACTCGCTCTGGCCAATCCTTCCGTCGGCGGGAGTCGTCTTGGTGTTCTTCATCTGGATGCTCGGCGGCGCGGGCGGCGGACGGATTCATCCGGTGCTGATTGCGTACCTCTTACTGTGCGTGATGTTCCAGGATTATCTCACGCCGCGCTTTACCCTGCGCCGAGAGCACGCGTTCGGCGGCGATCTGCTCGATGCACCCGGCGCCACCCGCGCCGAGATTCGCGCCGGCACGACACGCCCGTCGCGCACGATGTTGATCGAGTCAATCGAACAATCGCGCCCCGCGTGGATCGCCGCCCAGCGCGATCTGGATCGATTCGAGGCCACGCGCACCATACCGGCTGCCGAGCGACTGGAATCGTTCACCGGCGGGCACGAAGCGCCCGAGCGCGCGTGGATTTCGCTGGAAAGTCTCGTGCGCGATCGCCTGCCCCCGCTGGAAGATCTCATCGTCGGCGGCCAACCCGCGGCCATCGGTCACGGCAGCGCGATTGCGCTGATCATCGGCGGGCTGTTTCTGCTGTATCGCGGCCTGATCGATTACCGCGTGCCGCTGCTGATCTTCACGAGCGCGTTCCTCTGCTTCATCGTCTTGCCCGTGCCGGTGGTGATCACCGACACCGCCCGCGTGCTGCGCTGGTTCCCGATCCAGGATCCGAGCGTTGGCCTGGCGCTGGGCGTGACGTTCGCCAATTACGAGCTGATGGCCTCGCCGCTGCTGTTCACCGGTTTCTTCCTCGCCACCGCCCCGGCGGTGCGACCGCTGGTCCGAAGATCGCGAGCGATCTACGCCGTGCTGATCGGCGTGACGACCGCTGTCTTCCAACTCTACGTCTCGGTAACGATCGGCCCTTATCTGGCGCTGCTGGGCATCAGCCTGCTGTCACCGACGCTCGACAAGATCTTCCGACCGCGGGCGCTGGTTTGAAGCGGACTGGCGTGACTGTCATCCTGAACGGTACCCCGTGAAGGATCTGGCTCGCCCCGTCGGGCCAGATGCTTCGCGGAGTACCGCAGCATGACAGGCCTTTTTTCGTCAGGATAATTTTTCTGTCCGGCGACGCCGTTCGTCGTAAATTGCTTTCTTGCATGAACAAACATTCCGATCGCGAGCTGATCGTTCGATAGGCTCCGCAAATTCAAGCGAGTCGAATTCACGAACATCGCGTTGCACCCCGATCAACACGCCGAGCCGAAAATCGTGGTGAGGGATTTGAAGGCGAAGAAGTAAGATCCATCGCTCAAGAGTGATGTCTTCCTGTTGTGCACGCTCTGGTGCGCTCCCCAACAGGTTTTATCGTTCGACACATCGCGATATAGTCACCCCGCGTGAGCAGGCGGAACGTCGCTATTCTCGGGTCGACCGGATCGATCGGTTGCAACGCGATTGAAGTCATCGCGCAACTGGGCGAACCGTTTCACGTCGTCGCGATCAGCGGAAACACCCGGATCGACAAACTCGTTGAGCAAACTAAGGTCGCTAAGCCGCAAGCGGTCGGGATCGGCGGTGCGCAAGCGCGCGACGCACTGGGACGCGCGCTTCGCGATGCGAATCTCGATGCGAAAGTCTATTGCGGCCCTGCGGGGCTGGCGGAAATGGTTCGTCGCGACGACGTTGATATCGTCGTGGCCGCGATCGTCGGGTTCGCGGGGCTGGAGCCGGTTCTTGCCGCGGTCGAAGCGGGCAAGACGGTGGCGCTGGCGAACAAGGAGTCGCTTGTCGTCGCCGGCTCGATTTTAATCCCGCTGGCCAAATGCAGCGGCGCGAAGATCATTCCGGTCGATTCGGAACACTCCGCCATCTTCCAGGCGATGGCCTGCGGGCGCGCGAGCGAAGTGAAGCGCGTCATCCTCACCGCCAGTGGCGGGCCGTTTCGGGATTGGCCCATCGAGCGAATGCGCAGCGCGACACTGTCCGATGCGCTGAATCACCCCACCTGGCGCATGGGCGACAAGGTCACCATCGACTCGGCCACCATGTTCAACAAAGCACTCGAGATCGTCGAAGCGTGCTGGCTGTTCGATCTGCCGCCGGAGAAGGTGGAAGTCGTCGTCCATCCGGAGTCGGTCGTGCATTCGATGGTGGAGTTTATTGATGGCTCGACGATCGCGCAGCTTTCGCCGCCGGACATGCGAACGCCTATTCAATATGCGTTAACTTATCCCGATCGGCGTGCGGGGATCGGGCGGACGATCGATCTGACGCAGGCGTTCAGCCTGAATTTCTCACCGCCGGACCCGGTAAAGTTCGGCGCGCTGCGGTTGGCCTATGATGTCGCGACGCGAAAAGGCACGCTGGGCGCGGTGTTGAACGCCGCGAACGAAATCGCGGTGGCGGCGTTTGTTGCAGGCTCGATTCCGTTCTGGATGATCTGCGACGTGGTTGCGCGTACAATCCACCGCCACCAGTCCATCGCCACGCCGACGCTGCGTGATCTGATCGACGCGGACGACTGGGCGCGGCGCACTGCGGAGAAATTGCTCGCATCGTAATGCGAAAAACGAAGACGGGCCACGAAGGCAGGAAAGGCACGAAGGAAATGCAAAGACAGTGTTCTTGATCTTCTCCTTCGTGCCCTCCGTGCCTTCGTGGCAAAGTTTTAATTCGGAATCCGTTCATGAGCTCAATTCTCGGTTACATCCTCCTCGCACTTGGCTTCGGCTTTGTGATTTTCTGGCACGAGCTTGGGCATTTCCTGGCGGCGAAGTGGGCGGGGGTGAAGGTCGAACAGTTCGCCGTCGGCTTCGGCACCGCCGCGGTCGCGTGGCGAAAGGGGCTCGGCTTCCGTTTGCGCGGCACGCGCACCGAATACGAACGCCGTTGCCGCGAATATCTGCTCGCTCAGGAAGCCGGAAACGCGACGACTCCGGAACTCGCGGATTCCACCACGGATGACCAGAAGCTCGACACCGCCGGCCGCGCGCTGGGCTTGGGTGAAACCGAATACCGCCTCAACTGGCTGCCCCTTGGCGGCTACGTGAAGATGCTCGGGCAGGACGACATGAACCCCAACGCGGTCGTCAACGATCCGCGCGCTTACAACACACAGACGATCTCCAAGCGAATGGTGATCGTGTCCGCCGGCGTGATCATGAACATCATCCTGGCGGCGATGCTGTTCTTCGTGCTGTTCATGATCGGCTTCGACGTTCCGCCCAGCGTGGTCGGCAGCGTGCAGCCCGGCTCGCCCGCGCAGACGGCGGGCGTGCAAGTGGGCGATCGCATCGTGAAGCTCAACGGCGACGAGCAGTTGGACTTCACCAAGATCTGGCTGAGCGTCGCGCTACTGCCGGACGACAAACCCGTGCCGCTGGAATTGCAACGCGCCGACAGCACGAATAAAGAAACGTTAACGATTCACGCTGCCCGATCGGCCGCCGACACACGCGGCATTCTGGTCCTGGGCATTTCCCCTTCTCGCGAGCTCAAGGGCGTGAACCCGAAGCTGCTCGCCAGCGACGAGCAATTCGATCCAAAGTTTGATCCGATCTCGTTCGCGCAGGTCGGGCCGGATGAAGTGATTACGCAGGTGGAAGATCATGCGATCGACAATCCGCACACGACGTATCACCTGCTGGATCGCGCGCTGCAACGCGCCGACGGCAAGCCGGTCAAAATCACTGTGCGCAAAACCGACGGCCAGACCAAAACCGAGTACATACACCCGGCGTTCGCGCCGCCATTCTCCGGAAACGATGTCGATTTCTTCGGCATGGTCCCGCGCGCGAAGGTTTTTCAGCTCACGCGAAAATCGGTGGTCAAGGACAAGCTGCTCCCCGGCGACGTCATCACTTCCATCACCGTGCTCGGCCCGAACGATTCGATCGAAAATCCCGGCGAACACGTGCTGCGCGAAAAGCTGAACTTGGCCGGGCAGGAAGGCAACAAGGTTGAGGTGACCGTGTTGCGCGGCGACAAGCTGATCAAGCTTCCCGAGGCGATCGTTCCGGATCTATCAGTTTCCGGCGGGAAAAAGGGCTTCGGTATATTGTTAGATCTGGACTTGGCGCACGCGGTGGTCGGTTCGTTCCGCGACGACAGTTCCGCCAAGCAAGCCGGCGTGCCGCGCGGCGCGACGATCGTGTCCATCGATGGCCAGCCCGTGAAAGACTGGACCGATCTCCAGCGCATCGGCCGAACGCTCGCGCCCAACAAGCCTGTGGCGGTTGTCGTCAACACGCTTGATTCGCACGCGCCCCAGACGTACCAGCTCTCGCCCGGGCCGGCGGAGATCGCGCGCATCGCTTCCTACCGTTACACACACATGCTGCGACTCCAGGAGCGCATCGATCCGCGTCGCACCAGCAATCCGCTGATCGCCGCCCAATGGGGCGTGCGCGAGACGCGCGACCTGATCATCCAGTTTTACATCACGCTCAAGCGCATGACCCAAGGCAGCATCCCGCTGAGCAACGCCATGGGACCCGTCGGCATCGTTCAAGCCGGCGCCCGATTGGCCGATCGCGGGAACGACTGGCTCATCTGGTTCCTCGCCCAGATCAGCGCCAACCTCGCCGTCGTCAACTTCCTGCCGATCCCGATAGTCGATGGCGGCCTGTTCCTATTCCTCATCATCGAAAAGCTGCAAGGCAAACCGCTATCGAGCCGCACGCAATCGATCGCGCAGGTGGTTGGCCTGGCGCTGATCGTCAGCGTGTTCATCTTTGTGACGTATCAGGATATCGTGCGCTGACGATGCTGCGCGCTTTGGACGGATTGGATACTGAGTCTTCCAGCAGCCGCAACTGACGCTCCGTCCACCAGCGTGGCCGGTCTTCGCGATCGCTGATGAAATGCGATCGGATCTGTTGCCGCA
>JACMJD010000156.1 GCA_014380825.1 Phycisphaerae bacterium
CACCTGCTCCAGCAATCTTGGCAGATGAGGCACCACTTCGGCAGCTCGCCCGGCGCGAATCAGCGCCAGCGCGAGATTAATATCCATCGAACCGTCTTCGGGCTTCGGATCGATGGACCCGGGCGCCGCACCGTCGGAGGTACCCAGGATGATGCGGCGCGAACGGTTTTGCTGCGCTTGGGCGGAGCGCTTCTGTGCCAGCGTCCGCAGCTCTTCGGCGCTACGCCGTAGTTCTTCCGATAGTGTCGACAGCCCGATGCAAGTCCAGACTTCAACGCCCGGTCCGGCCGCCTCGATGTTTTCCAACACCTTGCGCAGGCGCGCGGCGAAACGCAAGACGCCGGACAAACCGCTCGAAGGCGTGGCGACACAGAACTCCATACGATCTGTCCGGGTCCCGAGGTCTTCCAACCGGATCGACGCCGCCAGCGCGCGCCCGACGAGCTTCATGCGCTGTTCGGTTTCGCCTTCCCACTGTTCGTTCTGTGGCATCGATAGCTCGACGCGGATACAGATCAGCGCCACGTCCGATAGGTTGCGACGTGCGAACGAAATGAGTTTTTCGACCTGCTTGTCGAAAAACGGCTGGTTCAGAAGCTCGGTATCCGAATCGACGGTGCGCGAAGATTCGAGCGATGCTTGGCTTTCGGCCAGCATCTCGCGCGTCGTCGAAAGACGCACCAGCACTTCCATGCGCGCCAGCAGCTCGGCTGCACCGACGCCTTTTTGGATGAAATCGGTGGCGCCGAGCGATGCGGCGCGTTCACGCTCCCCGGCTTCTTCCTCGCCGGAAATGATTACCATCGGCAGTTCGCGGATCCGCTGTACCTTGGAAGAGCGCACCCGGTTCAACAGCTCGAAGCCGTCGACCTTCGGCATCGTCAGGTCGCTGATGACGACGCGAACCGACGAATCAAGCAGGATGGCTTGCCACGCGGCCTCGCCATCGGTCACTTCACGCAGTTCAAAGCGGTCGCGCAGGTGCTGACTGATCGATGCCCGTACGATGCGCGAGTCATCGCAGATCAACACGCGAGGTTTGGGGGCGCCGGCCACAGGGGCGGGCGTGACGACTTTTGCCGTTTCCTTCTTTGCTAGGGTCGCCAACGGGGTTCTCGGTTAGGCTCACCGCCGCAGGGCGCGGCGAGCCTCGGAATTTAACCGAAATGATCGCGAATTGATCGGTAAAAGCCGTCGAGTTCCTTAGCTTTTCGCTCCCTCTTCTCGCCCTTTCACGCTATACGACGGGGTTCAAACGTGGCTGCCGGCGCTCGCCAACGTCCGAATCTCGTCGTCGCTGAGTTGAGGGCCGTCTAGCGTAACGCGTTCTTCCTGCGTTTCGGATGTGCGAAACCGCGCGATTACCGGCTTCAACTCAGGCTTGACGTGCGCGTCGTTGTAGCCGTTGAACAAGTGGCCAACCAGGCCGCGCCTCAGGTCACTGGTGTTCAGAAACCAGTCGGCGATGGGGAATGTGAGGTTCATGTTGACGTGCATCATGATCCCCATGTTGTGATGTGCCGTGTGATGACGGCGGATCGTGTTGATCAACGGAAAATTGCGAACGAACCAGTTGTCGCGCACGTGACAACAGAAGTGGAACGTCTCGTACACCATGTAATGCCCGATCATGCCGATGAATACGATATAGCCCGCATTCGGATTGATCAGCACGCTCGCGATCCAGCCAAACAAGACTCCGAAAACAGCAAGAACGATCAGCACGCGCCACGGAAAAAACACGATGCGGAACTCGCGGATGGTGTCGATCGTGGCGTCGTTGTCAGTGAAGTACTGATGGTGCTGGCGGGTGTGGCGATCGTAGATCGCGCGCAAAGCGAAGACGTCGATCAGCCGGTGCATGACGAACTTGTGCAT
Source organism: Phycisphaerae bacterium (assembly GCA_014380825.1). The sequence goes on from JACMJD010000156.1 coordinate 1,879, forward strand.
CCCCCATTCGACGAAGTTGCCGCCGATCAGAACGGGAATCAGCAGCAGCCATTCCCACCGCGCGTTCTGTAACTGGCTGAGGCAATACCAGACGCCGGCAATTCCTGCGGCGTACATCACACCGATGTGCACGAGTCCGCTGTAGTAGCGGCTGATCGCCGCTTGATACTGCTCGCGAAATCTGCGCTGTCGATCGGTCATCATAAAAACCTCGTTGCCGCCTACGTCGATGGCTGATATATTAGTTGTCGATCACTAACGGTGTCAATCGGGGGAAGCGTGGCTGAAGCTACTGCAACTACAAGCAAGACGCCGGTTACCGCGCCCGCGCGCAAGAAGCGCACGTTGCAGGAGATCCGTGACTCGAAGACCTCCGGCGAGAAGATGGTCTACATGTCGGTGCCCGATTACACGTCGGCCAAGTGGGCCGAAATGGCGGGCGTCGACGTGGCAGTGCTCGGCGATAGTCTGGCGATGATCGCGCACGGGCATTCGAGCACGATCCCCGCGACGATGGACATGATGGCGCTGCATGCTCAAGCAGTACGGCGCGGTGCGCCGAACACGTTTGTGCTGGGCTGCATGCCGTATCAGAGCTACAACACGATTGAACGCGCGTTGACCAATGCGACGCGCTTCATGCAAGAGGGAGCATGCGACGCGGTCAAGCCGCAGGGCGGCAAATCGCAAGCCACCATTTTGAAGGCGATGGTTGACGCCGGAATTCCGACCGCGTCACACATCGGCATGACACCGCACACGGTGGCGATGTTCGGTGGCTTCAAGATCCAGGGCAAGACGGCCGACACTGCGATGAAGATTCTCGAGGACGCGTTCGCGATTCAGGATGCCGGCTGCTTCATGCTCGAGTTCGAAGCGGTGCCCGCCAAGATCGCGGCGGTTATTTCGAAGCAACTCGAAATTCCGACGATCGGTATCGGCGCCGGCGTCGGGACTGACGGCCAGATTCTGCTTTGCTATGACCTGCTCGGCGTGTTCACTGACTTCAAGCCGAAGTTTACGAAGCGGTACTCGAATCTGACCGAAGTTGCAATCAAGGGAATCTCGCAATACATCTCGGAAGTGAAGGCGGGCACATTTCCCGACGATGACCACAGTTACGGAGTCGACGAAAAGGAGTACGACAAGTTCGTTTCGATGGTCGAGAAGCGCAAGCATCAATGAAGCGCGCGAGTCCAGTCGAAGTTGCGCCGATGGCGCCGGCGCAA
>JACMJD010000157.1 GCA_014380825.1 Phycisphaerae bacterium
GCACAGGTCTTCGAGTTTCTGATCGACATCACGATTCGCTTCGTCGATCCACAGCAGCAGATCGGTTGCAACCTGATCGTTGCGGCTTCGCCCCGTGTGCAGCTTTCGCCCCGGCTCGCCGATGCGTTCGGTCAGTGCCGATTCCACGCACATGTGGATGTCTTCCAGCTCCGGCTTGAAGCCCGCCCACTTCGGGCCGTCGCGGTCGATCTCTTTTTCGATCTCCTTCAGCCCGTTCACGATCGCGCCCAAGTCGGCGTCGGTGATGAGATTCACCTTGGCGAGCATCGTCGCGTGCGCGATGCTGCCGGCGACATCGACCTTGTACAGCCGCCAGTCGTAGCTGATCGATTCGACGAAACTCTGCGCGATCGCATCGGTGGCCTCACCGATGCGCGCCTGCCACGACTTGGCCGGCTGGGGTTGTTGCGGGTCGCTGCTCATGTTGGCGAGGATACCAGAAGAAAAACTGGTCCACGAATCTTCACGAATGATAAGAAGATATTTGGCCGCGGATGAACGCGGATAAACGCTGATAATTCAATGTAAATTCTTATCTGCGTTCATCCGCGTTCATCTGCGGCCGGTTCTCCCGTCGCACATGCGCCTACGATCTGACGTGTACTAACGGAGTGATTTTATGGCTGATCCGAAGCGACGTGAATCGAAGAAGGACTCTACCTCACATCAGCCGCTCCCAACAGGCGGCCAGATCGCGGGGTCGATGCATACTGAGGAACCGATGGGCTGGGACCAGGCGCCCAATGACATCAAAGACCCGGAACACAAACGCCATCCACGTCCGGATGGGGCGGGCGGGCTGGAACCGCCGAAAATCAGGAAAAAGCGATGAGCGATGAGCGACGAGTGGAAAGTGATGAGTGATGAGTGGTCTATGCCGAGGCCGCGCCCAATTACGCATTACTCATTACTCGTCACTCACCACTCATCGCTCCTACACCAGCGTCGTCAACCACTTCGTCACGTACTTATCGATCAGCTTAACGATGAACTCCGTTCCCGCGCCGACCGCGCGGGCGTTGGTCATCGCGGTCTGGAACGCCGGATCGGCGCGCAGGTGGCTGACGGCGGACTCGACCATCAGATGCTGGTCGATCACGCGCGCGAGATTCGGGTGCTCGGCCGCGAACGCGTCCCAGCGGATGCCGACTACGGCTGCGACTTCTGTTCTCATGTCGTTCTGATTCATCGGTTGGTCTCCGGTTTGAGGAACGCCGTCTGCGCGCGGTTGAGACGCGCCAGCTCGGCCAGCGATTCGTCAATTGCGCCCAGGTTGTCCACGTCCGCGTCCACAGCATTCTTCGCGGCCATGTCGCGGCGGTGCAGCGCGTCGAGTGCGACGCCGTACGCGCCGCGCGCCTCGATCACCCATTTGGGCGTGATTTGCGGCTGCTGTCGGACATCGGCATCGAACGCATCGTCAAGCCTCCGTCGATCGAGTTGGCTGATCAGCCCGACCTGGTCGCGGCGCGAATCGATCGACTCGCGCACCATCGACACCCCCCGGCGGGACTGCTCGATCAGCGCGATCTCCGCATCAATTGCCGGCACGCAGCCGGTGGCTGTGATTAGGAGTGTGAGCGTTGTAAGTTTCATGTATTTTTCTCCGTTTCTGGATGAGAAAATGACAGGGTGACAAGATGACAAGCTGACTTGGTGACACGGTGATGGGCCCGAATCGCCATGTCACCCCCTCACCTTGTCACCCTGTCATCTTCACACCTTGTCATCCCCTCATCCTTCACGATCTCTCCGCTACAAGCCGAGAGAGCACATCAGTGTTCTTCTGAACGAGGTCGATCAGTGCTTCGAGCTTTACGCCGTCGGACATGATGCGCTGATGTGCCTCGCCGATCTGCTTCTCGCGCTCCGCGGACGTGCGCCGCTCCCATAGCCACATGGCGCCCATCAGCCCGGCGGCGCCGAAGCTGGGGATGGCTTCGATGATGTTGGTGGTTGCTTCTGCAATCATTGATCACCTCCTTTGGGTGAGGGGTCAGGGTTGAGGCGTGAGGCGTAAGAAGGAACGGTTCCTCCTCACGCCTCACGCCTTTCCCCTTCACCCTCGTTTTCCTACGTCGTGAATCCGCGGATCACGCCGTGCGCGGCTTCGTTCCGCATCTCGAGCGTGTATTCGCCGACCAGTTGGCCGCTCTCGGCGTCACCAGTGCGGGCGAGCGGGGAGTAGTGGAAGCTGCGGCCCGCCAGCGGCAGCACTGCCAGGCGGCTGCTGTCGAGCAGCAAGACGGTGCCTTTGGGCACGTAGCGGCTGAGCACGACGCGGGCGACGCCGAAATCACTTTCGTAGACACTGACAGTGTCTTTGAACGCCTCGTTGGTGCTGAAGAAGCGGCGGTTCGTCGCGACGAACTGGTTGATCGCGCGCTTCTCGCGTCCACCGACGACGATCAAATCCACCTGCCCGCTGCTGTCCTTCCAGATATCGCGCATCGCCAGGTTCAGCTGCGCCTCGGACAACGCCGTGGTGCTGGGAAACCCATTGGCGCCCACCGCGAACTGGTGCGTTGAGATGATGGAGACCGCGCCGCGCATCGTCCGGCGAACGTTGGCGCCGCCTTGCGGATAATCCTCGGGGCTGACCCCGTTGATGACGCTGTTCTCCAGGTCGCGCAGCAGCTCGCGGCTGCGGAGATTCTTCTGCCACGCCAGCTCGTCGCGTACGCCGATCTGGTTGACCGCCAGTTCCGAACCGCTGACGGACACCGTGGCGGAAAAGATCTGCGTGTAGTTCTGGTTGCGCGTACGGAGGGTGAAGCGCGCCTCGGTCGCATCGGCGCCCTCGAGCGCCGCATTGCCGATGATGTGGATGATGTCGCCGGCGACAAGCGTGACGATCTGCGTTCCGCCGTAGCTGCGCTCGATCGTCAACGCTTCGGTGCCGGTGTTGATGCTGGTCACCAGCGCTACTTCGCTCGCGCCTTCGAACCGGAGCAGATCACCGACGCGGAATCGCGAGGCTTCGTTGACGACAATCACCGTCGTGGACGTGACGCTGGCGATGACGGCGGAGTTGGGCAGCAGCGCGTCCTCGATCCATTCGTGAACGGTCGAGCGGGCCGATCGCGGCGCGTCGCCGAGCGCATCGAGCAGCGGCGTCTCGTGCGGCGAGTTGATGGACACAAGATCGCTGACATCCTCAGCGATCTCGGGAAGCGCGGAACCACAGCTGAACGTGGATTTTCCTGTGAATGACATGAGCTATTCCTTTCGGGAAAAAGCAGGGTTAATGAAGAAACTGATCTGCAAACAGCCTCCGCGCTACGCAGCGCGGATCGCCGACCGGAGACGGAGGTACTCGCGCAGCAGATGCACGTCGCGCGAACTCGCCAGCGCGCCGGCGAGCTGGATCAGACGATCGCGCGCCTCGGGCACGGGCGGCGCGATCGGGCGCTCCGTCGGCGGTGGTGATGAAACAGTGGACTCGGACATGGGAAACTCCTTTCATAAAAGAAGGGGTAAGGGGACAGGCGTAAGACGTAAGGAATGCGAAGGAACGAGCTGAGACGGATGACGCGATGGGTATGAGGGTTCGTCGTTGGCGCTCTGCCTCACGCCTCACGCCTTTACCCTAACCCCTCTCTCCTCACCCCTCACCTGTCGGATAGCCGAGTTCGCGTAGCACCGCGGCGGTGGGAACACCCACTGCCTGCTTAGCGCGGGCTTCTTCGAGGCGCTCGATCTCGTTGACGGGGATCGGGTTGCTCCAGTGGATCGTGATGCCGCGGTCGGCGGGGTCGGTTGTGAACTCACCGGCCTGGTCGAGCCACGCCAGTGCCAATTCGCAGAGCTGCGCGATCGCGACCGCGTAAACCGTCCGCTTGCGCTCGGTGCGCGAGAGCAGCGCCATCATCGTGACACGCAGCGCCGCGGCGCTGCTGAGCCGACCGATGCGGCCTTTGATTGCACCGGCGGCGATCGGGCTGATGCCGCTGAGCTTGTCCATCGCTTCGCGGATGTCGTCGATGTGCGCCTGCTCGCTCGGCGAGTGCCCGTCGCCGCCGAGCTCGATCACGTTGGCATCCACATTATCCGTGCTCCACATGCGGCCGGGCGCGATCGGCAGATCGGTGAAATTCTCGATCCCCTTGCCGAGATACATCCGCAAACTGGTCATCGCCACGCGGTGGGCGCGGTCGCTGAGGCGCGTGTTGAGTTCGTCCTGGATCGGGATCAGCGGCTCGACATCACTCGCACCGCAATATGCCAGCGGATCAGGCGTATTTTGAATGTGCACCAGCGGCAGCCGCCCGAGGGAGTTGGCGCCTTCGGAGACGACAACGTCATCTTCAATGCGCTGCCAGCGTGTCGGCGTGATGAGTTCGATGATCGTCATCCGCTGCGGGTCCACCGGCTGCTTGGCGAGCCACCGCGCGAGCCATTGGCCGCGCGATTGTGGGGCGAGCGTTCGCTCCACCTGGTACACGCTGGCAAATGCGCAGGCGCAGCGGCAATCGCGCGTGTTTAGAAGTGGCAGAGCCCGTGTCGGCTCGACGATCTCAAACCTCACCGTGCGGGCAAGGCGCTCGAGCGCGCCTGTTGAAGCGGAACTCGCGCCCGGGTGAGGAGATTCGTCCGCCGTCGCGGGCGTCGGATTGGGCGCCGCGCTGTCGGACGCTTGTTCGACAGGCACGGGCTCTGCGTGGGATTGGATCGGTGAATCCGGATCGGCGGTTGGTTCATTTGAGCAGACGACGGCAGGCGTCGCATGGTGATCGTCAGGCGCGTATTTCACCAGCACATCGACACTGCCGTACACCGCGCCCAGCAGCGCGATCTGTTGCAGGAAGACGAGCCCGCCGTTGGAGGCCATGACGTGCTTGAGCAATGACTCGATCTGCTCGCGCTTCGCGGGATCGGCTGCGGTGGAATTGATGACGATCGCGCGGCCGAAGAGGAAGTCGATCATCGTGTCGATGCGCCAGCCGATGTCGTTCTCGATCACCACTTCTTTACGGGCGATTCCTTCCGCGTCGGATGTATCAAACACGCCGGCGCCCGAGACGCTGCCGGTCACGCGGGAAGGCAGTCCCCATTCCTGCGCCTGGCGGTACGGACGATCGGAGGTGTCTTCGGTGCGTGTCGGCAGGACGCGCAGCGGATTGCGGTAATATGCCCACAGCCGATCGAGTCGCACGCGATCAGATCGCAGCAACTTATCAGCAGCCTCGCGCAGCAGCGCAGGGCTCGCGAGCAGGGGATGATTCGATTCGGTGTTCTGCTGGCTATTCATCGCAATGTCCTTTCATAAGAACAGCCCGCGCTGCGCGGGCGCTGAGCCGGCGGCGCAGCGCGGTGACTAAATCCCCCGAAAAACGATGCAAAATTATTTGTA
>JACMJD010000158.1 GCA_014380825.1 Phycisphaerae bacterium
GAAGGCCCTCACCCCCGCCCTCTCCCGGCGTACCGGGAGAGGGGGCAATGCGTCCGCCTCCTCTCCCGGTACGCCGGGAGAGGATTGAGGTGAGGGCCAGACACACGATCGGCACGAGGTAAGCAATCATATCGAGCGGTCGCACGATCAAGCCCCAACCTGCTGCGGCGCCCAGCAGAATCGCCCATTTCATCCGCGCGCGATCTGTCTTCTCCCACTTCAACCACGCCAGATAAACCATCACCCCCGCGACCATCGCCGGCACGTTCGACAGGACCAACGTCGAGTGAATGTAAAACGCCCGCGTGCTTAGCAGCATGAGCGCGGCGAGAATTCCGTACGCACCGTCGAGCAGCTCCGTCGCGAGCAGATAAACCAGTCCGACGCCGGCCGCGCAGATCAGCAATGCGGTCCAGTGATGCGGCGCGTGGAGCAAGACGCTCGGCACGTACAACATCGCCGTACCGGGGAAATAGACGGATGCGTAGACCGGTTTAACGACGACGTGAAACGTCTCAAAGAAATCCGCCAGCGGCGGGCTCGGAAGCCACAGCCTTCCGTGCGACAGCAACTGCGCCTGGATCAGATAACTGAACTCATCCTGCAACCGCGGCGACAGATCGCGCTCGTGCAGCAACGCCCCTCGCCAGAGATAGATGAACGCGATCGCCGCGAGAGCGATCGCCCACAGCAGTTTCGCTTGCAACGATGGATGTCGCGCACGATCGATCGCGCGAAGAATCGCCTGCTGAACTGGCCGAATGAAGCTGATCGCCAGCACAAGCGGCACAAACATCAACTGCGCGGCCAGCATGTTCGGAAACAGTGCGTGGTCGCCCCGGTATGCCGCGCGAAATGCCGCAAATGCGACGATGCCAATCAACAGCAGCAGGATCGGCGGAATTCGAGAGGATGACGGGGAATGGATATTGATCGCAGGAACGTAGAACCGGCGCGATTGCCGGTCAAATGGCGGGCTTTGTGACGCGTATCACGCGGCGCGCAACTCCCGCCGACATATCGGTTGTGCTGGATTCGCCGCCGACATCGCGATACGCTTATAAGGTCACTTGCGGCGGAATCTTCTATTCGATGAATGATCACTTAAAGCGATAGAGCAGGGTTCTTCATGTCTACAACAGATGTGGTGTCGCCTCCCCCCAACGAGGTCCCCGATCAGGCTCCGGTTCAGAGTTCAGGCGTGCCGGCCAAGCAGGTCCGTCCGCTCGCCTCGGTGACCATCGTGTTTGCCGGCGATTCCGGTGACGGCATGCAGTTGGCGGGCACGCAGTTTACCGATACCAGCGCGCTGGTCGGCAACGACATCAGCACGCTGCCGGATTTCCCCGCCGAGATTCGCGCACCCGCCGGCACGCTCGCGGGTGTCTCCGGGTTTCAGATCCACTTCAGCTCCACCGATATCTTCACGCCCGGCGACACCGTCGACGTGCTGGTCGCGATGAACCCAGCCGCGTTGAAGACGAACATGAAGAACGTGAAGGACGGCGGGCTGATCATCGTCAACGAAGACGCGTTCGAAGCCACCGACCTGAAAAAAGCACACTACGCGATGAACCCGCTGGAAGACGGATCGCTCCAGCATTGGCGCGTGGTGAAAGTCCCGATCAATAAATTGACCGAAGGCGCCGCGAAAGATAC
>JACMJD010000159.1 GCA_014380825.1 Phycisphaerae bacterium
CGAGCGCACTTTTTCAATCTGGAATTCGAAGTTACCGCCGACGTGCTGATTCCTCGGCCGGATACGGAAACGCTGGTCGAAAACGTAATGCAGCTTGCGCGAAACCAGACCGGTTTCGAAGCGCCGCGCGTGCTGGATCTGTGTACCGGCAGCGGCTGCATTGCCGCAGCCATCGCGCATCATCTGAAGTCGGCCACCGTCATCGCGATCGATGTGAGCGAGAAGGCGATCGCGGTTGCCCGGCGAAACATCGAGCAACTGAAACTGACCGATCGTGTGACGATCGAGCAGGGCGATCTGTACGAACCGTTGTCGCGTATGGTGGATGCGCAACCGTTCGACGTGATCGTCGCCAACCCGCCTTACATCGCGACGGCCAAGATCGAAGAATTGGACAAATCGGTGAAGGATTACGAGCCGATCATCGCGCTGGATGGTGGGCTGGACGGCCTGGCGATGCTGCGACGAATTCTCGAGCAATCTCCGCAGCGACTTCGCAGTAGCGGACGATTGTATATCGAAATTGCGTATGACCAGGCCGCCGCGGCGCTCGATGCGGCGAAGACTTATGAAGAACTCGAGGACGTCCGGGTGTTGAAAGACAACGCAGGTAACGATCGCGTGCTGACGGCTCGGCGAAAGTGATCACCAAAAAACCAGCTGTCCTCCCGAGGTACTCCGAGGGATCTGGCCGGATCTGACAAGTGGGCCAGATGCTTCGGAATACCTCAGCATGACATCATTTGTCTTTCTGCCCACAGGGAGTGCGGTCACTACTCCGCCAGATCCGCCAGTGATTGCGCATCGAGCAGCCCGCGAACGCCCAGCGCGGTGACTCGTCGCCATTCACGCAAGCGAGGGTTTCGATGTTTCGGGCCGCGGAGAATTCCATCGCCGAGGAATGCGGCTTCATCAACCGGGCCTTCGATCGCTTCGACGATATTCAGCAGCGTGATTCGATCCGCCGGGCGCGCGAGTCGGAAGCCCCCGCCGCGCCCGCGCTCCGATGCGACCAGTCGCGCGCGGGTGAGCCGCTGCAAGACCTTGCGGAGATATTCCACCGGCACGCCGGTGGATTCGGAAATCTGCACCGCGCGGGCCGCGTTGCCGTTTCCAGCTCGATTTCGCGCGTGACCGTTCGAGCGACGATGGGCCCCGCCGGCCCGCGCGGGTTGGTCCTGCGCGGACGTCTGCGCGATCGAGATCATCGCAAGCATCCCGTACGACGAAGCGCGTCCGAGGCGCATGATGCACCTTCACAAAAACAGCACCGCCCGCGACGCGACCGGCAGACTCCGTTGCCACCGATTCTCAAACAAGCGCCGCGTCGGGCCGATACTTCTTGATCGTTGGTATAGCCAGATGACGATTGCCCGCATACGGCAAACTTTGGCATGGCCGTAGAGCAATATTCCGAGCCGAGATCAGGGCCCGTAACCCCCTGACGACGCTGAATCGGGTGTAGCCGCGTCATCGTGATCGTCCTGGGGAAAGGATTGCGAAGTGGCGCACCCGAGCAGCCCGTTGTTCAATTCCGCGATCACGCGCGCCGCGAATTCGCTCTGATCGCGCCGCTGATCGAGCGACATCGTCGCCGCGCACGGCGAGCCGAAGCGCGGCTGCGCGAACGGCAGATGCGAATCGCCGCGCGCTAAAATATGGCTTCCGTTGGTCATCTTTGTGATCGGATCGATCACCTGTGATGCGTGAACATCGCCACGCGGACTGTCGGCGCCCCATTGCGTGAACGATCGCGCGTTGCAGTAATGACCGACAAACGCGCGACGAAAGCGATCGGTCGTGTGATTCTTCTTGCTGCGATGCAGCACGTGGCCGTTGAAGAATACGACATCGCCCGCGCGCGCCGGCGCGAGCACCTGATCGTAGCGGTTGGCCACTTCAGTGAGCGAATTTCGCTCATCGTCCGGATCGGAAACGCCCTTGACGTGCAGGATGTCGCCGACGAGTCGATCGCCAAATCCGTACGAAACTTCCGGGCAAGGCGGATAAATCGGCTCCACGCCGCTGCCCTTGGCGAACCACATCGCGCCGTTGATCTCATCCGCATCATCCAGCGCGATCCACGCGCCGCATAGCGAATCCGGATGCGTCGGGATGTAATAAGAATCCTGATGCCACCCCTGCCCCGGCTTGCCCGGCGGCTTGAGAAACAACATCGTCTGCAACGCCAGCACATCCGGCCCGACGATCACTTCGAGCACATCGAGAACGCGCCGATGCAAAAGATATCGCTCGTGCAATTCGAGCTGGCGATGCAGCATGTGAAGCCGAAGAAAATACTGGGCCTTCTCAACCGGCGACAGATGCGCCGGCGGCGCTTCGAGCGCCTGGACCGTCACACCGCCATCGCGCGAAACATCGCGCTCGGACATTGTCGTCCGCTGCTCGGGTAGTTTGCCTTGCATGAGGTCGTCGGTGTGACGACGAAGCTCATCGACGTCGGATTGCGGGACGAGCTGCGGCACGACGAGGAATCCGTCGCGACGGAAGCGAACGTATTCGTCGACAGAGACGCGGTAGCGGGGGAATTGATCGCCTGAGTTGGTCATACGGCTTGCTCGAACAGGTCGAGCCAGAGGGGATTTAATTCTTCGATTAGCGCGGTCTTCTTTGCGCGGCTCCAGCCTTTGATTTTCTTTTCCATGGCGATTGCTTCAGTGACATCCGTGAACGTCTCGTACCAGACGAGCTGGCTAACGTTGCACGAGCTTCTCCCGGTGCTGTTGCACGCGATTCGTGAGATCGTTCGTTACACCCACGTAGAGCACGCGAGAGTTCGATGCGAGAATGTACGTGTAGAGCTGCCTCACGCCCCAATCTTAGCCAAAAGCCTTGTCATCCAGAGCGGTACTCCGCGAAGGATAGGGCTACAAGCGCCCGGCCAGATACATCGCGGAGTACCCCACTGGATGAAAA
>JACMJD010000014.1 GCA_014380825.1 Phycisphaerae bacterium
AACGGGAACGATCGGTTCAAAGATCGTACGGTGATGGAAAGCGTGCCGGGCGTGGACAAGGTCGTGCCAATCCTCGCGCCGTACAAGATGGCGTCGCGCGAGGTGAAGAAGGAGCGGTCGGTCATCCCGCTGCGCGCGGGCGCTTCATCAAGCATCGGCGGCAAGCGCGTCGGAATCATGGCGGGGCCGTGCAGCGTTGAGAGTCGCGAGCAGACACTCGAGATCGCGCACGCAGTGAAAGAAGCCGGCGCCGTCGCGCTGCGCGGCGGGGCGTTCAAGCCGAGAACGAATCCCTATTCATTCCAGGGATTAGCCGAGAAAGGTCTCCAAATCCTTGCGGAGGCGCGCGAGCAGACTGGCCTAGCGATCGTCACCGAGGTCATGAGCATCGATCAAGTCGAGCTGGTCGCGCGATACGCCGATGTGCTTCAGGTCGGCGCCCGAAACATGCAGAACTTCAACCTGCTGAACATCGTCGGCGATCAGAGCAAGCCGGTGCTCCTCAAGCGCGGGATGAGCGCCACGCTCGAGGAGTTCCTGTTGGCGGCTGAGTACATCATGTCGCGTGGCAACACGCAGGTGATGCTCTGCGAGCGCGGCATCCGCACCTATGAAGAGTACGTGCGAAACACTCTCGCGCTCGCCGCAGTTCCCGAGCTGCATCGCGTCAGTCATTTGCCGGTGATTGTGGACCCGAGTCAGGGCACCGGAAAGAGCTATCTCGTCGAAAGCATGTGTCGCGCCGCGGTGGCGTGTGGCGCGGACGGGTTAATCGTCGAAGTACATAACGATCCGGAACACGCGATGACGGACGGCGCTCAATCGATCACGCCACGACAATTTGCGGAGATGATGACCGCGATCCGACGAATTGCGCTGGCAGTGGATCGGGAAGTGTGATCATGTCGCAAGCGGCGGTTCAACACCCGCCATCAATCTCAGGATGTTTTCCTGATTCGCTTCGTCGCGCTTCAGCTCGCCCACGATTCGCCCTTCGCGCATCACGAGGATTCGTGTCGAGAGGTTCAGCACTTCGGGCAACTCCGACGAGATCAGAAAGATGCCGACGCCTTTCTGCGCCAATTCATCAAGCAGTTGATGGATGGCGGCCTTCGCGCCGACATCAACGCCGCGGGTGGGTTCATCGACGATCAGCAGCTTCGATCCCCGCGCCAGCCACTTCGCCAGCGCGACCTTCTGCTGGTTCCCGCCGCTCATCGATTTCACGGGCGCTTCGATTGATGGGGCACGCACCCGAAGTCGTTCGAAGTAAATCCGTGCCTGGTTCTTCTCGGCCCGTTGATCGAGCACGCCCAGATGGCTCAAACGATCGAGCATCGCCATCGACGTGTTCGCTCGCCCGGACATTCCGAGCACCAGGCCTTGCCGCTTGCGATCCTCCGGGACCAGTCCCGTCCCGCGACGCATTGCATCGCGGACGTGACCGAGCGTCATCGGTTCACCGTTCAGCTCCAGCGAACCCGTTGCGCGTTTGTCGAGTCCAAAAATGGCTTTGGCAACTTCGCTCCGTCCCGCGCCGACCAATCCGGCGAATCCGACGATCTCACCTGCACGCACTTCGAACGAAACGTTCTGGAATTTACCCGGCGAAGACAGGTCCCGCACGCGAAGCAGCGTCTCGGCGCCGGCGCTCGCCAGGTGCTTCGGGAAATATTCCTCCAGCGATCGCCCGATCATCATGCGCACCACGGCGTCGGGCGTTGCTTCGGCCCGCGGGACCGTGCCGACGTATCTCCCATCGCGCAGCACCGAGATCGGATCACACAGCCGCATCACTTCGGGCATGCGATGCGACACGTAAATCATCGTCACGCCGCGACGACGCAGGTCTTCGATCAACGCGAACAGATGCTGCGCTTCGGGCTCAGACAACGAGCTGGTCGGCTCATCAAACACCAACACGCGAGCATCCAATCCCACGGCCGCCGCGATCTGCACGAGCTGTTCCTGTGCGGTCGACAGCTCGCGCATGGGCGATGTGACATCCAGCGAAACCCCGATGCGCGACAACAATCGCTCGGCCCGCTGTCGCATCGCGGGGCGATCGAGCAGGCCAAACCGCGTCGGATATTGTCCCATGCACATGTTCTCCGCGACCGACAACTCCGGACAGAACGCCAACTCCTGATGCACCATCCCCACACCAGCGCGGATTGAGTCGGCGGGGGAACGAAAATCCATCGGCTTGCCGTCAATCAAGATCCCGCCACTGTCGGCGCGATGAATGCCGGCGAGGATTTTGCCGAGCGTGGATTTGCCGGCGCCGTTTTCACCCATCAGCGCGTGACATTCGCCACGCGCGATAGAGAGCGACACATCCGATAGCGCACTCACGCCGCCGAAGGTTTTGGTGATGTGGTCGAATTGGATGAAGGGGTCAGGCATTGCATCTCTCCCCGCCCCGTAATCGGGGAGGGGCTGGGGGGAGGGGCCTTGGAAAATCGAAGAGTCTTCGCTTCGCGAAGCCCCCTCACCCCAACCCTCTCCCCG
>JACMJD010000160.1 GCA_014380825.1 Phycisphaerae bacterium
CTTCCAGTTCATCTCGTCGTCCGACCGGACACCGCACAGCCGATAGACCAGCCGCTCGATGGGACCGATCACGCGGCGCAGCCCCAATGGAGCACGGCCCTCGTACACGCGCGCCATGAACAGCCCCAGTGGCTTCACGAGCGCGATTAGAATGCCGACGAAAAGGAAGACTTGGAACAGTCCGTTGCTGCTCATGGTTCGTCCCACGCATGGGTAAAGCACTGCGGTTCGTCGCCCAGCGCGATGGGCACGCTCGACCGGCCAAACTGGAAGAGTTCGAAGTAGCGGCGCAGATTTCTGCGAGACGGCAGGTACGTGCGATCTGCGTGGAGCGCCTGCCGCCAGAGCCGCGCCGCCTCATCCCAGTGGCCGTGTGCCATCGCGAGGACGCCCATTAGGTTCAGGCACGGCGCGTCGGTCGGTACGTGATCGCTCTCCTGCGTCATCAGCGCACGAGCATCATTGAAGCGACCGTCGCGCACCGCGTGACACGCGAAATGCAGCACGCTCCATCGCACTCTCGGCACGGTCGCGACCTGACCGTTGAGCGCCCCATACCGGTGCAACCAACTCGGCAACAACACGTTCATGAGAACTTCTCCGGCTTCAGCAGCGCGATCGTCAGATAGATCAACAGCAACACGGCGACGACGCTTCCCGTGACGTACAACCAATTCACGGTTCACCTCCAAGGGATTCGGCAAGCCGGATCAGTCCGGCCGTAGCGAGGAAGAACAAGACGACGATGCCGATGTAGATGAGGTCCATCCGAAGCTCCGTGCTTCAGATAGTCTTACGAGGTGTGGTCTCAGGATGGTGTCAGGAGTGCTGTAATCGGTATCAAGAAAGTGTCAGGATCGCTGCGCTGTTGTGCGCCAAGTTGTGCGCACCATTTGCGGTTTACCGCACCAAGTGCATCATTTTCGGCGGATCAAAATTGCAACCGAGCAAACAACAATTGCCATATTCCTTGAAGGAAATGGCCGCTTCCGTGCCTTTCGACTTAATGGGCAGAGCCGGGATCGAACCGGCGACACATGGATTTTCAGTCCATTGCTCTACCAACTGAGCTACCTGCCCGAGCGAGCAATTAGCGCTTTCTGTGCGCGACGCGAAATGATATCGGGCGAACGGCGCGAAGCAAGGGGAGATGCCTGGTTCGGCGTGCGGGCGCCGAACGCTCAGACAAGCAGATAAAATTCTGGACGCAGGTTCTGCCCAACTACTGCGGCGGCTCGATCCGGATCACCTGCGTGTTTGTCCCGCGGATCACTTCGAGCACGACCGCTTCGTTCGGCTTCTCCTTGCGGAACGCTTCGTATTGTTCCTTGAACTCATCCAGCGTCTTGATCGGTTGGCCGTTGAATTGGGTGATTAGGTCGCCGATCGCTAGTCTTGCGGTTTGGGCGCTGCTGTTGGGTTTGATGAGCGCGACGACGCCGCCTCCCGTGTCTCGGTCCAGCTTGCGCTCGTAGGTGTCGTCGAAGACGATCTCTCTCACCGTAAAGCCCATGTCTTCGGCCCAGAAACGTTTCGCGCGGCTCGCGGGTTTGGGGCGCTCGACGAGCGTGAGCTTCACCTCGCGCGGCGGTTGATCCTTCGCGCTGATGAGGGTGAACGTAACGTCCTGGCCCACTTTCTTGCGGGAGATTTTACGAGTCAGGATTCGCCAGGTTTCCTCCGGTTGATCGCCGCGCTCCAGCGGCTCGCCGTCGAGCTTGATGATCACGTCGCCAGGTTTCACGCCGGCTTTCTCAGCGGCGAAGCCGGGGATCACGTCGCCAACCTGCACGGCGGGCTGATCTTTCAGGCCGTAGTATTCCGCGACTTCTTTCGTCAGACCGGTGAGCTGCGACATGCCGCTGAACGCCAGCGACAACGCCTGGCCGGTCGGGGGATCTTTCAAACCGAGAACAAAGTCGTGCGCCGGCACGAACATGCGCGGCGGGTTGAAGACCGAGCCCATCGGATTTCGCGGATCGTTCAGGAACGGTGATTGATCCGCCTGCGCCTGCACGACGCCGATCGCTTTGCCTTCCGCGTTGAACACAGGCGCACCGACGGCGGCGAGACCTTCGCCGGTCACCAGCACTTGCGGCACCGGACCGCGCAGCACGGCCGACGTCGTCGCGCGCATCAGATACGGCTTGTAACCCGCTGGCTTGGGCATCACGCCAACGGAAAACACCTCGTCGCCCGGGCGGACCGATTTGCTCGCGGCCTCGTCAAACGTGATCGGTTTCCACGTGCGCTTCGTGGCGGCGCTGCTGTCATTGATCTTGTAGAACGCGAGGTTCACGCGCTCATCGCGGCCTTGAAACGTCGCGTCAATCTCAGTCTCCGGATCAGCGGGCAGGATGATCTTGAAGTTCTTCATCTGCTCATCCGGAAGCGATTGTCGCGTGAGCGCGATCGAGGTGATCACCAGGCCGTCTTCGCTGACGATCACGCCGGTGCTGTCCACATCAACGCGGCCAAGCTCGGTATCGAGCGTAAACTGCACGA
>JACMJD010000015.1 GCA_014380825.1 Phycisphaerae bacterium
TCGATGGGCGAGATGAAAGTGCCGACCGACGCCTACTACGGCGCGCAGACGGCGCGGGCGGTGGAAAATTTCCCCATCTCCGATCTGCGGTTTAGCCGCCGATTTATCGGCGCAATGGGACTCATCAAATCCGCGGCTGCGGAAATCAATCACAAGCTCGGCGTGCTGGACGACAAGAAGAAACAGCTTATCCAGCAGGCAGCGAGCGACGTGATCGACGGTAAGCTCGATTCGCAGTTCGTCATCGACATCTTCCAGACCGGCAGCGGCACATCCACGAACATGAACACGAACGAGGTGATCGCGAGTCGAGCGAACGAGATCGCCACCGGCAAGCGTGGCGGCAAGGAGCCGATCCATCCAAACGATCACGTGAACATGCAGCAAAGCTCCAACGATGTGATCCCGACTGCGATCCACGTCAGCGCCGCGGTCGCGATCAAGGAGACGCTCATTCCTGCGCTGAAGCATCTTGAGCAGACGCTAAGCCGCAAAGCGGCGGAGTTCGACGATGTCGTGAAGATCGGACGGACGCACTTGCAGGACGCGACACCGATTCGACTTGGACAGGAATTGTCTGGATACGCAGCCCAGGCGCTACTTGGTGCGATGCGGGCAGAGAAGGCACTTTGCGCCCTGCGCGAATTGCCGCTCGGTGGCACGGCGGTTGGGACGGGAATCAATTCGCATCCGGATTTCGCGAAGCAGGCGATCGCCGTCGTCGCGCAGAAGACCGGCATCGATTTCGTGGAAGCAAAGAACCATTTCGAATCGCAGGCGGCGAAGGACGCGGTCGTCGAAGCATCAGGTCAGCTCAAGACGATCGCGATCTCGCTGACCAAAATTGCGAACGATATTCGCTGGCTCGCGAGCGGCCCGCGTTGCGGCATCGGTGAGATCTCGATCCCAGCGACTCAACCGGGCAGCTCGATCATGCCGGGAAAGGTCAATCCGGTGATGAGCGAGATGGCGCTCATGGTGGCGGCCCAGGTGATCGGCAACGATGCGACGATCACGTTCGCCGCCAGCGGACTCGGCAGCACGTTTGAGCTGAACGTGATGATGCCGGTGATGGCGTACAACCTGCTTCAGTCGATCGAGCTGCTGAGCACTGCATCCCGCGTGTTCGCCGATCGAACCGCGGCCGGCATCGAAGCGAACCGCGAGCGATGCGAATCGCTGGTCGAACAGAGCCTTGCCATGTGTACGAGCCTGGCCCCGATCATCGGCTACGACAAGGCCGCCGAGGTCGCGAAGGAAAGCTTCAAAACAGGTAAGACGGTGCGAGAGGTGGCGATCGAAAAGAAGCTGATCGACCCGGCCGCGCTGGACAAGGCGATGGATGCCAGACGCATGACCGAGCCGCAGGCGGACATGATCGGCAGCGGCGGAGGATAGATCCTGAATACATGATTACGTGATTACTGAGAATTCCCCTCCTCTCACGTAATCACGTAATCACGTAATCACGTAATCACGTAATCATCAACATTTCTTGCAAACTCCCTTCGCTTCCGGCAGGCTACACGGCGCATCTTTAGTCCTATCTGAGGGTTGGCCATGACAACGGAAATGAGTTCGCCAGTATCACCCCAGCCGTCTCGTCGGAGTCCGTCGTTTATCCCGATCATTCTGTTGACGGTGATCGCGGTGGCCGCGGGTGCGGCGGCGATGTACTTCATCAAAATCTACAAGCCCGAAAAAGATTCGATCGAACAAACGCGCGCGCGGCTGATGCACATGACGGGCATGGATCGCCCGGTGAAGAACAAGCTCGCCGCGACGTTCGCCGATGAAGACGCGGACCTGGTTGCCGATCCGCCGAAGGATGCGTCGCAGCTTGTCGATCCGCCGAAGCTCGTGTTCTGTTTCGTCGCCTCTGAAGAACCCAGCGAATACGCCACCCAATGGAAACCGTTCTGCGATCATCTCTCGAAGATGACTGGCAAGCCGGTGGAGTATGTGGAATTCAAGAACAGCGAAGAGCAGCTTCGCGCCCTGCGCGATGGCAAGCTTCAGGTGACCGGCCTGAACTCCGGCAGCGTGCCGCTGGCGGTGAACGTGTGCGGGTTCGTGCCGGTCGCGCGCGTTCCCACCGCGGAGCCCGCGGGCACGCATGTCGAGATCATCGTGCCGGCGGATAGTCCGCTGCAAAGCGTCGATGAATTCCGCGATCTGAAATACACGCTCGCGCTGGTCGAACCAAATTCCAACAGCGGCTACAAGGCGCCGATGGTGCTCCTTCACTCCGACAAAGACCGCGACCCGGAGCGCGATTACAAAATCCGCTCCACCGGCGATCACCGAGTGTCGATCGACGGCATCGCCAAGCACCAATACGACGCGGCGGCCGTCTCTGCGGATCTGCTGGCGCGCGAGGAGGCGCAGGGGAAGATCAAGAAGTCGGACTATCGCTCGATCTTCAAATCTGAATCGTTCCCCAGCGCCGCGCTGGGCTATGCTCACAATCTCAAGCCCGAGCTGGCCGCGAAGGTGCGCGAAGCGATCAACACGTTCGACATGAAGGGCACGCCGCTGGAAATCGAATTCGCCCCGGCGACGCAAACGACGTTCATTCCGGTGAATTACAAGGACAACTGGTCCCTGATCCGCCGGATCGACGACGCCTGCGGCACGGTTCACGAGTTGAAGTAATCTGGATCACTCGAACTGGTGCCCCGCTGTTCCCGTAATACAAACGGAAAGATTTAACCACCAAGACACCAAGAACACCAAGAATTCCATTACGAATCGGTTTTTCTTGGTGTTCTTGGTGTCTTGGTGGTTCAATCCGTCTTTGTCTGCCCCGGCTGACTCCTAAGGATCGTCAACATGATTCCACGCGCGACCGTCTGCACCGCAGCTTTGCTCACCGTCTGCTCGGGCACGTTCGCGCAGATTCGCATCGCCTCGTACAACACCGCGACCGCCTTCGAGACGAACGGCACGCCGCTGCCGGGATTGCAGAACGTGCTGGCGGGAATCGGGACCGCGTCGCTCGGCGGCGTCGCGAAGCGCATCGACATCCTCTCGCTTCAGGAACAGAACAACTCAACCGGCACCAGCACACAGCAGATCCTGAACATGATGAACACGCTGTACGGCGCCGGCACGTACGCGAAGAGCAACCTCATCGCCGACGCGTCCATCTCACCGTTCATCGACAGCCCGGCGGTCATTTACGATCAGACGAAGTTCACATTGGTCAGCGAAGTGAAGTTCGGCACGGTGAGCGGCAGCGGCATGCCGCGGCAGGAAATTCGATATCAGTTTCGTCCCGTCGGCTACGGCGCGAACGCGGACTTTTACGTCTACGGCGTGCATTATAAAGCGCTGGGGTCGGCGAGCGATCAGAATCGCCGTAACATCGAAGCCGGCGTGATGCGCACGAACGCGAATGCGCTGCCGGTCGGCTCGCGCATTCTGTACACCGGCGACTTCAATCTCACCCAAGCGACGAGCGAAGCCGCCTGGGCGACGATCACCGGCGCCGGCACGAACAGCGGCACGGCCGGCATCGATCCGGCTGGCGGTAGCTGGGCGAATACAAATCAGACCTGGAGCACGACGAACCTGGGCTCGCGCCTCGACTTCCAATTTCAGACCGCGCCCACCAACGACGGGCGAGGCTTCAGCCTGATCAACGGAACATACGGCCCCTTCACCAACAACGGTGCAATCGCGACGGGCGGACAGTCGCCCAATGCAAACGTGCGCAGCGCATCGGATCACTATCCGGTTGTGGCCGGCTATCGCTATCCCGCGCGCCTGGGCGTGAGCGTTGGGAACGTTCCGTCGACGGTGATCGTCGGCGCGAACGTGCCGGTCAACCTGACCGTGACCAACACGGCCCCCACGCAGGCGGCGAGCGGCGCGGATGGGCTCGACTATTCCGTCAGCGGCAGCGGCTCGTTAACCGGCACCGGCGCGGGAACGATGCTCGCGGCGCTTTCCGTTGGCAACAACCACGCGCTGCTGGTCAACACCAGCACCGTCGGCACGAAGAGCGGTAACGTCAACGTCACCAGCAGCAATCAGGAAGTCGCCAACGGCACGTTCTCGCAGGCGGTCTCGGTGCAAGTGATCGATCACGCGCAGCCGTCGCTGAGCAACGTCGCGGGCGTGTCGGTCGCCACGATCGATTTCGCCATCCACGGGCGCGGACTGGGAACGGCGACCAGCGCGTTCTCGATTTACAATCTCGTCGGCAACGGCACGACCGCTGGCCTGGATCTGGATTCGATCATCGGCGCCGGCAACACCGCGGCGCTAACGACCAACGCGGGCACGTTCAGCAATCTGGCGTCGGGTGCGAATAGTCAGAACAGCTTCGTCGCATCGATCAACTCGTCGTCCAACGGCACGTTCAGCGCCACGTACACGTTTAATCTTTCCGATCAGGATCTCCCCGGCGCGACCGCGCGCGGCCCGCTTTCGCTGGTGCTCAAAGGGATCATCGCAACGCCGGGCGATTCCGATTTGAACGGCATCATCGACTTCGACGATTACTCGCACATCGACAACGGCTTCAACAACAACTCAACCGGCTGGTTCAACGGCGACTTTGACGGCAACGGCGTGATCGATTTCGATGACTACTCGCTGATCGACCTGAACTTCAACAACCAGTCCGGACTCGGCGCGCTGGCCCGCGCGATGAGTTATCTGGACGGGAGCGATCGCAGTGATGTCGGCATGAGTGACCCGGGCCTCAAACTGGTGATGGAACATTTCAATCAATTCGGCGCCGCGTACGCCGGCAGCTTCCTGAATGCGGTGCCGGAACCTGGCACGGTGCTTCCATTGATCGCAATCGGGCTTGCGTGCTCACGACGACGCCGTATCCGCATCCATTCGTAGTTACGCCATGACTGAAACGTAACCGCGGTGTCACCGCTCCCGGCTTCTGCGTCGTTATTCTGACCGTCGATTGATCCGTAGTTCGGCGGCACTCCGAAAACGGCACCCTCCCCAACCCCGTTTTCAGCCGCCGACTTTTTTTGCGCTCCCCTCGCTCGTCGCGTCCTGTTGCCGTAATTGTTCCATCGCATGCTCCTGAAGTGGATCGTCTGTGAAGTGCCGAGCGATCGCCGTGCGGCGTTCGATCTTGCACAGCGGGAATGGCGCGCGATCGCGACGCTCGACGGCTTCTGCGGACAGCTCGGCGGATGGAGCGCGAGTCATGCCGATCGCGCACCGGGCGATCGATAAAATTCGATCGACTGTTCACTATCACCGTCGCTTCGGAATCACTTGACGTCGACACGATTCGGATCGAACCTGCATGGACCGTTGAACCAAGTCGCTGATTTCTCAGGAACTTACCGTGCACGTCAGGCGCGACGAGCGGATCGTCCTGTTCAACACCGGCGCGGGCGTGAAGTACATCGGACGCTAACATCCGGCCGCCACCCCGATGTTGACAGCAACCCCTTTGTGCGGCTATCCTTGCGGAGCTATAGCTGCGCCGCCCTCAGGTGCAGCCCAGAGCCCGGGAACAGAGTCGGTCAGGCGACGGGTCAGCCGACAACTCGGGCCCGAAAGGAGCGAGGGGTTCAGTGGCCAAGTCAAAGGTGAAAAAGCCCTCAACGTTGAGGACAAGTGCTTTGAAAAAAACTTCCGGGGGCAAGAAATCACCGCCCGCTCCAGCCCGGAAATCCGCACCCGCCCGCGCGTTGAAGTTGAAACCGGCCAAAAAAACCAAGCCGTTTGCGCGCGTGCCGGAACGCGGCGCACCCTCGCGAGTTGCGCCTGCCCGGCCCGCACCGGGTCGGGCAGCAGCCGTCGCGACGGGAAAGAACGGCTCGGCGAAGGAGTCGGGGAAGGAATCGGGGAAGAACGCATCGACCAAAACGGCCGCGCTTCGCGAGACGACGCCGCACAGTGCGCCAGGCAAGCCCGCGTCCGTAAAGCCGACAACCGGCCGCCCTGCAACCGGACGGGCGGCAACCGGACGGGCCGCTGCCCCCGCCGGCAAGCCGGCGAAGGCGCCCA
>JACMJD010000161.1 GCA_014380825.1 Phycisphaerae bacterium
AATCGACACGAATGAACACGAATCCAGAGAATCAATTCTGAATTCATTCGTGAAGATTCGCGTCGATTCGTGTTCCGCTTTCGTAGTTTCAATCTGCGTTCATCCGCGTTCATCTGCGGTTCTTATTCTCCGGCGGGCGCGGCCGCGGTTGGATCGGTGCCGGCGGCGGCTTCACCGATTTCGCGTCGGCGCCGCGCGATTTCTGCTCACCATTTCGCTTGGCCCAGAACCGTTCGCGCTTTTGCTTGACCTCCTCGGGGACGGGATGTTCGCGGAGGAATGCGACCGTGTCGGTCAGGAGGTGGAAGAATTCCTTGAAGTCTTCGCTGAAGATGAGGATCTTCGTCTTGCGGACTTCGTCCGTTTCCGGATCGCGCTTGCCCTCGGTCAGGACGAGGAAGTAATTCCCATTGCGTGCCTGCTTGATCTGGGCCGCGTACGTGCGCGGGCCGACAGATTTGAAGAATTTCTGGAACAGGATCTTCTGCTCATCCGCGCCGGCGGCCGCGTTGTTGTTGTTCGCCGCCGACGATCCGCGCGCCCGCAGCGGTGGTGGCGGCGCCGCAGGCCGGGCCTGCTGCGGTTTGGCTTTCGGGAATGCATTTGATCCAGTTCGTGTGAGCGGTTTCGCGTCCTGCTTCCCCGATTTGTTTGGCGGCATAGAGCTCCGAATGAGAGTTGCTAGTTGCTGGTTTCTAGTTGCTAGCAACTAGCAACTCGTAACTAGCAACTAGGCCTGATAGCTCCTCAACACCCCGATCACCACGCCCTGTACCTTCAAACGATCCGCATCCACGATTCGCGGCTGCATCGTCGCGTTGGCGGGTTGAAGGCGGATCTTGCTTCCCTCGCGGTAGAAGCGCTTCAGCGTCGCTTCGCCGGTGTCTAGCAGCGCGACGACCTGTTCGCCGTTGCGGGCGGACTCGCGGCGTTCGATGACCACGTAATCGCCGTCCATCAGGTGATCGTCGATCATGCTGTCGCCGCGCACCTTCAACACATAGACGCCGGCTTTGGAGTGGAACATCGTTTCCAGATCCAGCTCTTCGCGATTTTCCACGGCTTCGATCGGGGAGCCGGCGGCGATGTTGCCGAGCAGCGGCAGCTTGGTGGCGCGTTCTTCGTCGGGGAGCCGGCCTTCACCCACTATTTCCAAAGAGCGAGCCTTGTGCTTGTCGCGCCGGATGACGCGCTTTTTTTCCAGCGCGCCGACGTGCTCGAAGATGGTCACCTTGCTTGTGCCGAGCTGATCCGCCAGTTCCTGCATCGTCGGCGAATAGCCATGCAAGTGGCGATAGTTTCGAATAGCCACGATTACGTCGAGTTGCCGGGGAGTGAGATTCATATGAGTGTTCCCGATGAGTATTCATCTGGTACGCGCCGGCTTCGTCAGGCTGAGCGTTGGCGATGATCGCACTTGCGGCCGCATCCGCGGCGGACTGCAACGCCTGGCTCAACCCGCAAAGCAGCGCCTGCACCTCCTGCTCGTCCAGCACGGCCGGCTCCACCAACAACGCGCTGGGTCCGGTTGGAACCAGGCTCAAGTCATGTTCGACGGCCAGTTCGACCGGATCCTCAATGAATCCGATGCCGATTGGCTGTTCTTTGATCGAACCGTGTTGTGGTGGGGAATCCATTCCCATGCTGCACGTCTCCAGCCGTTCCAACGGCCACGTTCGGAGGCTGTTCACTCAAACACTACCCTAACCTCGACTCGCATGTCAATCGTGAACCAAGAAATTAACCTGCTCGGTCTGATAATCAACCGAACAGTTCCCGATTCGCATTTTCTTCCTGCTTCGGAGCGTCACGCACGTCTGATGACGAAGTAATTGTGCCGGTTGTGCCGATGATGAGGTTTATATGGATTTGGCAACAAGCTTTTCGAATCTGAGCCAGGCGAACACCATGTCGAAGGTGCAGATCGCCGTGGCGCAGAAGGTGATGGACAACCAGAAGATGCAGGGCGCCGCCGCGCTCGAGCTGCTCAACGCGGCCAGTTCCGGCCTCAGCAAAGCAGGCGATGAGCTTGTCGCGGCAGCGACGGGACTCGGGTCGCGGTTGGATACGTACGGCTGAAGCGCGTAAGTCACAAGTCACAACGGACAAATCACAAAGAAGCTCCAAAAACATGAAGCTCCAAATGGTCAAGCTGCCGTTTGGAGCTTTTCCGTTTTCGTTGCTTTCACATTTCTTTGTGACTTGTGAGTTGTGATTTGTGAGTTTTCCGTACCCCGAAAAACACGGCGGCGGAACCTTTACCGGTCCCGCCGCCGATCTGTTTTGTCGCGGCCGCTTGTAAGCCGAATTCTGTTCCGCTCGCTTTCGCGAGCGGGGCGATCATTTCTCTAGGCCGATCATTGCTGATCGGCTCAAGCGACCTACCCGCGCCGACTTGTGCTTCCCGGGCCAGGAAGACTCGGACGCCTATTTGGTCTTGCTGCCGGTGGGGTTTGCCGTGCCGTTCATGTCACCACGAACGCGGTGCGCTCTTACCGCACCATTTCACCCTTACTCGGGAGAGGTTAGAGGGTAGAGGTTAGAGGGTAGGAAAAAACTATTTCCTCACCTCTACCGTCTAACCTCTACCCTCTCCCGAGCGGTTTCTTTCTGTTGCACTTTCCGTCGGATTGCTCCGCGTCGCCGTTAGCGACCACCGTTGCCCGTTGCAGTTCGGACTTTCCTCACCCATGGACAAGCCATGAGTGCGACCGTCACTGCGACCGCGACATCTGTATTATACGCTCCAATGGCAACAATTGTTGATACGTCGCGCAGCCCGAATGCAAAACAGCGTCCCGTCTCCATTTCAGCGGTGAAACTGAATGATTCGTTCTGGCAACCGCGGCGCGAGACGAACCGCATCGCAACGATCCCCTCTCAATACGCGCGTTGCGAATCGACACACCGGATCGACAACTTTCGCCGCGCGTCGGGCGCGAAACAGGGCGATTTCGTCGGCATCTACTTCAACGACTCCGACGTTTACAAGTGGCTGGAGGCGGCTTCTTTTTCGCTAGCGTTTACGCGTGATTCGACTTTGCAGAAAATGGTCGACGACACGATCGACGTGATCGCCGCCGCTCAGCAACCGGATGGATATCTCAACACCTACTTCATGTTCGACCTCGCGAAAGAGCGTTGGACGAACCTGAAGGACAAGCACGAGATGTACTGCGCCGGTCATCTCATCCAGGCGGCCGTCGCACATCACCGCGCAACGGGATCCGACAAACTCCTCGTTGTCGCGACCAAGCTCGCCGATCACATCTGCAACACATTCGGCCCCGAAGTATCCCGCAAGCGCCCTGGCTGCTGCGGTCACGAAGAGATCGAGATGGCTCTCGTTGAGCTGTATCGAACGACGCGCGATTCGAAATATCTCGACCAAGCCAAGTACTTCGTCGACGCCCGCGGCCACTCACTTGTCGGCGGCGGCGAATATCACCAGGACCACAAACCCGTGCGCGAAATGGACCGCATGACCGGCCACGCGGTGCGACAGGTGTATCTCGCATGCGCGATGGCGGACTTGTGCGCGGAGATCGACGACGTCGCGCTTCGCGCCGCGACCGAGCGACTCTGGCAGAACATGACGAGCAAGCAGATGTACATCACCGGCGGGATCGGATCGCGCCACGAAGGCGAAGCCTTCGGCCGCGATTACGAGCTGCCCAACGAACGCGCGTACACCGAAACCTGCGCCGCGATCGGCAGCGTCATGTGGAACTGGCGGATGCTCCTGCTCACGGGCGAGTGGTGGTACGCGGATGTTCTCGAGCGCACGCTTTACAACGCGGTCCTGCCGGGCCTCTCACTGGACGGTCAAAGTTACTTTTATCAAAACCCGCTCGCCGACGACGGCTCGCATCGTCGCCAACCATGGTTCGGCTGCGCCTGCTGTCCGCCAAACGTGGCGCGATTGCTCGCGCAGCTTCCCGGGTATTTCTACAGCACGCGCGGTGATGATCAGATATTCACTCACCTCTACGCGAGCAACTCCGCCGAGATTCCCCTCGGCGATCGCACGATCAAGCTCGAGCAAACGACGAACTATCCGTGGGACGGCCGCGTCGCGATCAAAGTGAACTCTGCGGGTCGATTCGCGCTCGACCTCCGCATCCCAAATTGGTCGCGCGGCGCGATGATCAACATCAACGGACAAACTCACGACGGGTCGAAGATCGACCGCGACTGGCGCGCCGGCGACGAAGTTGTGCTGGACATCCCAATAGGATCGGAGCTGATCGAAGCTCACCCGCACGTCGCCGAGAACACCGGCCGAGTCGCTATCATGCGCGGGCCGCTGGTGTATTGCGCCGAATCCATTGACAACCCGCAGGTCGATCTTCGCGACATCGAGCTACTACCGGGCGTTACGATTAGCGCACAGCACGACTCACCGCTTCTGAACGGCGTCACCACGCTGAAAGCACGCGCCGTCATCGATGCCCCCGTGAAAAACCGGCCAACGTATGAATCCGTGAAGCAGCGCCTGCACGACCGACTCGAACGCGACGTGACATTCATCCCCCACTACGCCTGGGCCAATCGCGCGGCCGGGCGGATGCAGGTGTGGCATCGAGCATCAAGATGATGGAACCGCAGTTGCACGCGGATTGAAATGCAGTTTTCCACGAATGCTCACGAATGAACACGAATGAACACGAATAAGAAATGCATTTTCATTATTCGTGACCATTCGTGTTCATTCGTGGATCATCTTTCTTCATCCGCGTCCGAAATCACGTTCGCTCCGCGTAGCGCCGTCGCCAGGCGATCGAGCACCGCGCGACGCTGTTGCCCCGCTTCGTGATCAAAACATTTCCAGGCACGCTGCGCCTCGCGTGTGTCGATCAGCTCAATAGCCGCATCGCGAAATGACTGAAACAGCCCGCCCGCTTCGAATTGCAGCGCCGCCAGGCAAACGATCACCACGGGCCCGTCGTTCGGATCGGACAACAAGCTTCCGAAGCGCGCAACGACGTGCACTGTCGCGTCCTTCGACGACAAACCAAATCCGACGCGTTCCTCAAACTCGCCACGCACCTCGGCGGCGAGATCAGATGTGAATAACTCCGCGAACGCGCTGCCGGTCATCGGCTCACCACCGCTTCCGCTGGCTCGCGACTTTCATCGGCAAACCATACAGATCGATGAACCCTCGCGCGGCCGTCACGTCGAAACCTTCCATGCTGAAGCTGGCGAGCTGCGGGTCGTACAAACTGTTCGGGCTCGTCGCGCCGATCAGTTGGGCTCGGCCCTTGAACAATCGCACGCGCGCCGTGCCGGTGACCGTTGCGTTCGTGTGATCCATGAACGTCTGAAGCGCCTCGCGAAGCGGGTGGAACCACTGGCCGTTGTAGACGATCTCGGCGTATCGCAGCGCGACTTGTTGCTTGTAGTGCAGCGTGTCGCGCTCGATGCAGATTTGCTCCAGCGCTTTATGGGCTTCGTACAGGATGGTTCCGCCGGGCGTTTCGTATACGCCTCGGGATTTCATGCCGACCAGGCGGTTTTCCGCGAGCACCGTGACGCCGACGCCGTGTTTGCCGCCGATTTTGTTCAATGTCGCGATGATCTCGTGAGGCGGCAGCGCGTTGCCGTTGACCGCGACCGGGTTGCCGGACTGGAAATCCACCGACA
>JACMJD010000162.1 GCA_014380825.1 Phycisphaerae bacterium
GCGAGTCGGCGGCGGGCATCCGCATCATGCTGCGCCGCCAGCGAATCTCGGCTGCCGCGCACTTGACGGAAAAGACGGTCGCTGCGACCAGGACCACCCCGGCGATCACCCACCCGCCGAAGAACGGACGATTGATATGAATCAAACCGGTCAATCCGCCCGCCGCAAACAGCGCATCGCCGATCCACTTCGAAGGCTTCAGCCACCGAGGCGGCGGCGTAGGCGCGGCGTAGCTTAGCGTATCAGCACGTGGCGGTTCAGACGAGTGTTGGTCTTGCTCATTCACCACACTTGATCAACTGGGCACGCTGAAAGAAAAGCTCCAAAGACGAATTCGTCTTTGGAGCTTTTGTTCTTATCCGCTTGATATTTTTTGTGATTGGTCTTTGGTGAGTGGGAGCTTCGCTTTAGCGCCGTCGTCGGGCGAGCAGCGAGGAGATCGCCATCACTCCAATCGTGGCCAGGCCGGTCGGTTCCGGCACGCCCGCCAGCGGGTTGGTGCTGACCACGTCCCACGCCGCGTCCTGAATCTGCGCGGCCACGAGCGGGTCGCTGATGACGCTGCTGTTGTACGGCAGGCCGACCGGGCTCTCTTTGAACATCGTCGCGTAGAACGTCATGCTCAGCATGTACGAGCCGACTTCGTTCAGGTGAATGTTGTCGGAATAGAACTCATTGATGCTGGAGTAGCCGGGGACTTGGCCATTCTTCATGCGCTGGTTCAGTTCGTACATCACGTCGCCGGCGGGGACGAGGAGGATCGATTTGGGAAGTTCCGAGAAATCCTGGCGGAGCACGTTCGTCAGGTCTTCGTAGTAGTCGCGGGTGCGAATCGTTTCATCGTCTCCACCGGTGTACTGGGCATTCCAGGCGGCGTCGAAATCCAACGTGCCGTCGGTCGCCTTCTGCGGCCATTGTTCGTAGAGGTAGAACTGGGCGTTGGGACTGTTGATCTGGGCCATGTTGATGAAGTTGGCCATGTTGGTGCGATCACCGTTGGCGCCGTTCATCGGTCGTCCGAAGGGCTGAAGCGAGATTGCGTCCCACTGATAATTCGCAAATGCGGTCAGATAGCCGTTGTACGGGGTCTGGGTCGCCGAAACATCCGCCGGATTCTGCCACATGTATTCCAGCGACGCGCCCCAGCGCAGGTTCTTTCCGTAGTTCAACGTGTTGCCCCGAGCGGCAGCATAGTTTTTCAGCGCGGGCTCGTTGACCAATTCCGTCAGGCTGTTGCCGACGAAATACGTGCGCAGCGTTGTTCGCGCGCCGAATGATTCGCTCGAGGCCACAACGGTGACGAGGAGCAGCGGCAGAACGAGACGTGTAAACGCGTGGCGACTGTTCATGGCATTTTTCCCTGGACCAACAGAACGTATTCCCCGCAGAGTTCATTCGCAGAACTCATTCGACGAACGAGAACCTACGAGGCAAACAGTAGCGGGCGAGGATACCGGACGCAAGACTGAAGTGCCTAGGCGCAAAAGATGCTTTGCGTGTGAAATTGGCGTAAATCAGGCTAACGCAAGGCGAACGCAGCCTTGAATCCGTATCGGCTCGTTCCCCACGTTTCCCAACCGGTAATTTTTAGGGCCGATCGCGCGAGGCAAGCCGCTGCGGGCGCGCGCTCGTGATCACGAACACGCCATTTCGCGGCGACAGCAGGCTGAACAGCGGAAGAGGCTTTTGCGGGCCCACTTGGGCGACGACAAAGTGCTCGCCGTCGTAGACAATTTTATACGGTTGCAGCGGGACGAACGCCTCGGCATCGAACAGCGGAATCGGCCCGTTTTCCAGCTCGGCCCACGTCGGCAGCCACAAGCCCTGGGCGGCGGCGAGTTGAAATTCCACGTAGCCGTTGTGTCGACGCGCGGGGCCGTCGTTGGATGGCAGGTTGAAGTGGTAATAGACGCGGCGGACGCCGCGCGCCATTTCCAGCTCTTCGGAAAGCGGATCATCCGGCAACGGCTGGGCCGAATCGACCAGGCCGGCTTTCATCAGGATCGTTACAACCGTCAACGCCGCGTGGTTGAGCTCGCCAAACGCCTCGCGATATCGGCCGAGCCGCTGCTCGTTGCGGCGGTCGGTATCGATCAGCAACTGCCGAAACTGCTCGACCGACAGCGACTGAAGCGCCGCCTGTTCCTCGGCCAATTCCCGCACGTCGGATGGACGGATCTCTCGCCGCCGCAGCGCCTGCCGGGCGAGGACGATGTCCTTGTCGTAGCTTTTGACCAGCTCGATCTTGCGCGACAGGACCAGATCGCGCGGATACAGGTCAAATGCGATCTGTTCCAGCGCCGCCTGAAGCGGACGGTTGGGATTAGCCTGCATAGCCACGGGCTTCGGCCCGTTGGTCTTATCTTCCGGATTCTCCGCGCGCTGTTGCTGACGATCGCGCAGCCGATCCATCGCGGCGTCGATCTGTGATTGCTCGATCGCCGCGGGCTTAGTTGCCGGGGGATTGCTCGTTGGTATGGAGGTGGCGCCGGGAGTGCCCGCTCGAGCAGCGGATAATCCGCTGAAGCAGGCCGCCGACAGTGTCGCACTGAGCATGAACGGCAAACGCCATCGACTGAACATAACTATGGCCTGCTCCTCTTCGGACTTTCGACGCCGCAGGCAGTCTACAGGACAGGCGCTCTGCAATGAAAGATGAAATTATCGGCGACAGGGCGAAAGAAAAATAGCCGGCTTAAGTGAGCCGGCTACCAGTTCGCGCGTCGGAAAAACCGGACAATCGAGGCTTACTTAGGCAACTTGGATTTCACGTCATCGAGGTCTTTGGCAAACTGGGCGGGATCGATCGACTTTGCGCCCGGCGGCGCGAACAGTTTGCCGATCGACTCGTTCACGGCATCCGCGGTCGCAAGCTTCTCATTGCGGGCTATTGCGTTGAACAGCGAGTAGACCGCGAACGTCTGCTGACGAGCGCCGTGTATGCCGGCGTCGGCGTAGAGGGTGGACGTCGCCACCGCCTGCAATGTCGCGGCCGCCGCCTTGCGGTCGGGGTTGTAGGTTTCGCACGAAGGCAGCATGCTCGTCGCCGCGGCTGCACCCGCTTTGGCGGCGGCGGCATCTTTGCCCTTGGCGGCGATCAGCGTCTTCACTGCCGAATCGATTCCCGAGACATCGCCCTTCAATCCGCCTGCTTGCGAGGCGAGCTGCACCATCGTCCAGTGCGCCACCACCTGCTGATACGCGTCGGTCACCAGATCATCCGATGCCTTGGAAGTGTTGCGGGCTTCAAGCTGGAGCAACGCATCGCGCACCGAAGCGACCTGACCGGTCGCCCAGAGTTTCACCGGGAAATAGCCGGCCGGATCGGTCATCCAGTGTTTGTTCTCCAGCTCATCCTGATAGTACTGAAGCTCAAACACCGGCTGCGGGTGGCCGGCGGTCACGAGGTCGGCATCGATCGCCAGGTGGCATCCGACGCAAAGCTCGGCCCGCGCTGTCACGACGCGCGTGTCATAGATGCCGACGTTCTTCAGCAGATCTTCGTGCTTGGAATATTTTTTCCGCTGCTCGGCCGTCCACTCTTTCTTCTCGTGCGGCCCGCGCCATTTCTCGCTGGGGCCATGGCACGCCGCGCACGTATTTCCCTCGGCGAGCGAGAACTTTTCGCCGTGCAGGTTGGCGGGCGCGGGCAGGGAGTGGCAGACCAGACAGCGGTTGTCCTTGGTCACGTCCGCGATCTTCAGGTTCGCGCCGATCTTCGCGATGTCCGGATACGCATCAGGCGTGTACTTGTCGAGCTTCGGCTTGGTCAGCGATTTGAACGCATACGCGTGCGCGTCCTTCTCCAGCCAGACGTTGTACTCGCTGGCGATCTTGGTCGGCGGCGAAGTTGTATCGCCGCCACCATGGCATTTGGCCGCGTTGCATGTGGTCGCGCCGTCAAACTTCATGCCCAGCCCGACTAAACGCGCCGCCGGATTGCTGATCGACTGTGCAAACGACGAGGACGCCGAGAGCAGTGCGACCAGGATCGAAATCGTAGAAATGCGACGCGCGAAGTGCGGCTGTGTCATAACCTTCCCGGGTTGAGACGGGATGAAGTTGAAATCAACCTGCGTGGTTTGTCAACGAAAGAATATGAACCACCAAGGCACCAAGAACACCAAGAATTCAAATACAGAGTTTTGGTTTTGTCTTCTTGGTATTCTTGGTGCCTTGGTGGTTGAACTGAACTTATCTCGGCGGCGGAGGGGTCGCTTGCCAGTCGACGTGGGAGGCGCCGAGCAGCGTGCCCGTGGCGAAAGCAATGTCGATCTGGGCGATCTGGTGTTCGGTGAGCGCGGCGATCTCATCCGATCGCGCATTGGCTAATCGTGTCTGTGCATCAAGCACATCGGTGCTCGTTCGCAGGCCCTGATCGAACTGGCGCTGTTCGACTTCGACCACGCGGGCCGCCAGCACCACTCGTTTTCTGGCGGCGAGATATCGCTGCCAGTTCGCTTCGAGCTGATCGACCGCGTTATAGACTTCCTGTTTGATCGCCAGCGTTCGCTGTTCCTTCGACGCCAGTTGCTGCATGCGCTGAGCGAGCGCGGCGCGCAGACGAGACCGCGCCGCTTCGTTGCCGATCGGGACCTCGACGGTCAGGCCGACACGATGGTCCTGGAAGTTCGCATCGCGCACCATCGTCAGCGAATCGTCGAAGCTCGCGCCCAGGCCGTTGATGCCGTACGTGTATTGCAGCGTGACCAGCGGCAGGATGTCATTCCGCGCGAACGCGACATTCGCGGTTTGCTCGGCGATCAGCAGTTCCTGTTCGAGCAGCTCCATCCGGCCGGCCATCGCTTGTTGAACCAGCCGTCCGGCGTTCAGCTCGTACGCAACCGCGCGCGGTTCCGTCGCCGGGACGAGGATCGTCAGCGAATCGATCGCGATGTCAGGTTCGTTCAGCACGCGCTTCAGCTCGCGCTCGCGATCGCGAACGTTGTTCTCGGCGATGATGATCGCTTCGAGCTTGTCCGCCACGCCGGATTCGGCGCGGACGACGTCGACTTCCGCGACGACTCCGGCATCCGCCTGCCGTCGGGCGCGATTGAGCTGCGAGTTGGCCAGATCGTATTCCTGTTTGCGCACCGCGAGCACTTGGCGCGCCGCGTACAAGCGCCAGTACGCGCGATCGGCGATCGCGAGCACGCGGATCACTTCAAGCTTCGTGCGCGCTTCGGATTCCTGATATCGATAAAACGCCACGCGAATGCCAAGCGCGTTCGCGTCGGTCCCAAATCCGCGCAGCAGCGGCTGGGTCAGCGAAATCAGCACGTCCGAACTCTTGGCCGGGTTCAGCGTGCTGAACTGGTTGTTCGTCTCGAATCGATCGAACGGCATTTGAAACTGCAGCGACCCGCCGGTGTGCAGTGGGATCGTCACGCCGGGCGTGATGTTTACGTCCTTTGTCTGCGCGCCGGTGAGCTGCGAAGCGGTTGGCTGATCGGTGTTGGTGTAATTGACGTTCGTCGTGAAGAGCGATTCGAATCTCGCCTGCTCCACGCCGAGCTGCTGGCGAGCGATCGTCGGATCGATCAGCGTGACTTTCAATTCCAGGTTATTCCGCAGCGCCAGTTGGCGAACCTCTTCGATCGTGATGGGGACTGAGATCGACTGCGTTGTCGCGCTGGGCCGAGTCGACGGCTCGGTGCTCGCCTGCGTGGTGGCGGATTCGGAAATGTCGAACGGCTGGATCGTGTGCAGCTTTTCCCTCGCGACGACGCGCTCGCCGGTGCCACCGGCGCCGAAATCGGATTGACAACCGCAGAGGAATGCAGAATGCAGAATGCAGAATGCAGAATAGAGAAAAAAGCCGCCGCGTTTATTCATTCTGCCTTCTGCCTTCTGCATTCTGCATTTACTCGTGGCGCAAAGCGTCGATCGGATCGAGTCGCGCGGCTTTGATGGCCGGGAACATGCCGAAGACCAGGCCGACGACGGCGCTGAAGCCGAAGGAGAGCGCGATTGCCCAGGCGGGGACGAACGCCTTCTCGAGCTGCGCGCCGGGAATCGCGGCGATGCCCTTGGTCAAGCCTTCGCCGATCACCACGCCGATCAATCCGCCCACCAGGCACAGCATCACCGCTTCAACCAGAAACTGAAGCATGATGGCGGCCGGTCGCGCGCCGACGGCTTTGCGCAGGCCGATCTCGCGCGTGCGCTCGCTGACGCTCACGAGCATGATGTTCATGATTCCAACACCACCGACGAGCAATGAGATGCCCACGATGCCGGTGGCGACTGCCGTGATTCCGTACGCAACCGATTTGAACTGCTCGATGAACTTGCCGACGAACTCGACCCGGAATGTGTCTTCAGCTCCGGGCGCGATCTTCCGTTGCTTACGCAGGTAAAACGTCGCCTCCGCCTGCGCTTCTTCAGAAACTTCCGGCGAGCGACTGGCCGCGACGACGTACATCATCGGCGGGATCGCGCGGCCGCTCTGCGACCGCCAAGCGGTGTTGAACGGAACGAATACTTCCGAATCGCTCACGCCGTCGCGGAACATGCTGGATTCGGTGCGCGTCTCCATCACGCCGACGATCAGGTATCGCCGGCCGTTGATCATCACGAAATCGCCCGCGCAGTCGCGTTCCAGGCCAAGCTTGTCGCGCAGCTTTTCGTTGATCAGGCAAACCGGCCGCGCCTGCTGGTTGTCGATCAATGAGAACGGCCGCCCGAGCTGCACCGAGCGATTTTCAATCTCATGCCACGCCGGCTCGATGCCCGCGATGTTGACCTGCTCGACCGTGCGATCGCCATGCGTGACGTTCGCGTTCACGCTGGTCAGCCGCGTGAACGATTTGAGGCTCGGGCTGTGTTCCAGCAGCCCATCAAACAACGGCGGCCGAAACCGAATGATCGCCGGGCTGGCGTTGCGCATCGGCCCGCGGTCGGGCCGGCTGGGGAAGATGAAAACTTTGTTCGTGCCGAACGTTTCGAATTCGGAGAGCACGTTCGTCTTCAACCCGGTGAGGGCCGCGATGACGGTGGTGACCGAAGCGACGCCGATCACGATCCCGATCGTGGTGAGCATCGAGCGCATCTTGCTGGCGCGGATCTGCGCGAGAGCCAAGATCAGGCTCTGGTAGAGCAGGACGGGGAAGAGGATGAGATTGCGGACGAAGTTCATGTCTTACTCCCCTCCTGGGATGGGTGGGGTTGGGGGTGGGTTGAAGCGTCTCGCGTCAAAACGATTCGACAACGTGACACGTCTCAACGTTTCACGCTTCAACCCTCCCCCCGGCCCCTCCCTTCCAGGGAGGGGAGAAAACGTCAGACGCCTCTCGTCGCATACGCCAGCGTTGCCGGGATCACGCCTTCGCTTTGCGCGGCGCTGGCGGCGACGTCTTGCTCGGTGGTCAGATCGCTCAGCACGCGGCCATCTTTCATGCGGATGATCCGCTTCGCGTGTCGCGCGACGTCGGCCTCGTGGGTCACCATCACGATCGTCTGGCCTTGCGTATGCAGGTCATCGAACAGCGCCAGAATTTCCTCGCTCGTGCGGCTGTCGAGATTGCCAGTCGGTTCGTCCGCCAGCAGGATCGCTGGACGATTGACCAGTGCCCGCGCGATCGCGACGCGTTGTTTTTGTCCGCCGGAAAGCTGGTTCGGGCGATGCTTCATTCGATCGGCCAGGCCGACGATTTCGAGCGATTCGCGGGCGCGCTTGGTTCGGGCGCGCCAGCCATCTCTGGAGTAGATCAGCGGCAGCTCGACGTTTTTCAACGCGCTCAATCGCGGCAGAAGTTCGAACGACTGGAAAACGAATCCGATCCGCTCGTTCCGCACGTGCGCGAGCTGGCTCGCATTCATCCCGGACACGCGGCGACCATCTAACTCGTATAAGCCACTCGTCGGGCGATCGAGACATCCGAGGATGTTCATCAGCGTGCTCTTGCCGCTGCCGCTGGTGCCCATGACGGCGACGTATTCATTCTGATTGATCACCAGATCCACACCATCCAGTGCGCGGATTTCCTCGACACCGACGGTGTAGTGCTTCGTGATGTTGTGGAGGCGGATAAGCATGACAAGGTGACAAGGTGACAAGGTGAAGGGGTGACAGGGTGCAATTTCACCTTGTCACCGCTTCACCTTGTCACCTTGTCACGTTTTACTCGGTTGCGTCGTCACCGTTTTTTCGTCTTTCACTTGCGTGTCGTTCGCCAATCCTTCGAGCACTTTGTACGGACCGACGATCACCTGATCGCCTTCCTTCAATCCCGATTCGATCAGCGTGTGCGTGATATCGCTCGGGCCGACTTTCACGGGCGTGACGACGGCTTTGCCGTTGAGCATTCGATAGACGACGGTGACCAGCGTCTTGCTGTGATCGACTTCAGGCTTGTCGCGAAGATCTTGCGGCAGATCATCCACCGGCCGACCGAGCACGGCCTGGCTGGGGATGGTCAGCACTTTCTCGTGCCGCGCGGTTTCGATATCGACGTCCGCCGTCAGACCGCTGAAGATCCGCCGGCCATCAGTCTTGAGCAGGATTTCGGTCTTGTAGTATTTCGATCCGTCTTTCTCTTCGGTCTGCGAGAGCGCGACCGTGTCGACGGTGCCGTCGAAGATTTCATCCGCGTACGCCTGCGCGCGAACTTTCGATTTCTGGCCCACCTTCACGTGCGCCACGTTGCCTTCATCGATCCGCGCGTTCACCAGCATCGTGTTGAGGTCGGCCACCTCCATGATGACCGTGCCCGGGTTGTTCATCGTGCCGATGACGACCAGCTCGCCCACCTGCGAATTGATGCGTGTGATCACGCCGTCGATCGGGCTGGTGATCGTGGTGTAGCTGAGCGAATCGCGCGCCTGCGCGATGTCGGCATCGGCCGCCTCGAGCTGGTGGCGGATGACGATCAGATTGGATCGTTCCGCTTCGATCGTTCGCTTCGAAGAACCGAGCTGCGCCGTGAGCTGATCGAATTTCGCCTTGGCCGAGTCGTATTGCGATTGGCTGACGTCTTTCGTCGCGAGCAGATCATGCTGTCGCCTTAGATCGCGTTCCGCGTCGGCGAGCATCACTTGCGACGCTTCAAGCGTCGATTCCTGCGCGCTGATGCGCGATCCGGCGACCGTCAACTGCGCCGACTGCGCAGCGTACCGCGCTTCAGCGGCGCGAAGCTGCGCTTCCAGATCTTTCGAATCGAGCCGGATGAGAATCGACGGCTGACTGGTCGGGCTGCCCTTGCTGACGGTGTCGCCTTCCTTGAACGGAATCTCCACCACGCGTGCGGCGACCTTCGCGCTGATCGAGACTTTCGTTTTGGGTTGGACTTGCCCCGGCGCGGTGACGGTTTCAACCAGATCGCGAACCAGGGCCGGCTCGATGCGCACGACGGTGCCTTCGTTGGTCGCCATCTGCCCGCGCATTTTGAAGGCGATACCAACGACGACGGCGATGAGGACAACCGCGCCAACGATGATCGCAATGATGGTTTTCACGCAGCGTGCTCAATTCTGCCAGTCGCGGGTCGCGGGGAACTGCCCGGCGGTTCAAGCATTCCAGTATCGTCGATGCGACCGCCGCTGGAAAGTTCCTGAGTGTACGCAACTTATCGGCGCCCAACGCACTGTTACCGCAAGACTTGCCGATGGTCGGTATTCGGGTGCGGCTCGCGATTATTTCGTGCGATGAACGTCGAGTCGCGGCATTGTCATCCAGAGCGGTACTCCGCGAAGGATCTAGCCTGAGATGTGAAGCCAGATCCTTCGCGAGTACGCTCTGGATGACTAGCTTTCTAGATTGCGCCCACCGAGTTCTGCGAACGCTCCCGCGATAGCGATTCCGCTAAATCGCACGTCATCTCGATTCCATCGACACCCGCGAAGCGCTGCCTGGCTTCCCGACACGCCGACGCGACGGCCGGGTCGGTCAGCAGGCGATTGAGCTTTCGCGCCACAGAACCCGCGCGGAACCAGCGGATCTCGTCACCGACGCCGAGCTGCTTGACGCGGAAGACATTGTCGAATTGATCGTGACTCATCGGTGTGATCAGTTGCGGCACGCCCGCGGCCAAGGCTTGAGATGTCGTCCCGATGCCGCCGTGATGCACCAGCGCGACGACGCGTGGGAGCAAATCGCTGAACGGCGCGTAGTCGGCGTGAATCACGTTTGCGGGAAGCGACGCCGGAATCTGTTCGCGGAATCGCGTGAGCAGGATGCCGCGACGGTTGAGTTTTTGACAGGCGCGGACCGCGGCGTCGAAGAATTGGTGCCCGTGAACCATCGCAGAGCCCGGCGTGAACGCGATGGGTTTGTCACCCGCGGCGAGAAACGCCTGCACCTCGCGCGACAACGGCTCGTGCCCGCGCTCATCGTAAAGCGGAAACCCCGTTAGCTTCACCTGGCGCGGCCAATCCGCTTGCGGTTTGGCAAACCAGTCTGGGAACAGCCCGACGATCATCTGCGGCGAATTCCACCACTCCCACAACACGCGCGACACCGGTGGCAAACCAAGCGTCGCGCGGAAGGCGTTGAGCGGCGGCGCGACCAGCGGATCGATGATGAATCGATCGCCCCCTTCCCAGAGTTTCTCTTTGATCGATAACGGCAACCACCCCGGCATGAACAACCCGGGCAATTTCGGTGGCGAGATCGAGCTGCGGAAGATGGCCGGCGCGAGGTGGACTGTCATCATCGGCACGCCGAATTTGTCCTGCGCGATGCGTGCGGCGAGCGCGAGACTTGATCCGATGAGGATCGTGTCCGGGTTTGCCTGGATGTGCGCGGCGATCGGTTCGTACACCTTCGGCAGCGTTTCGCACACGCTGCCGAACACGACCTTGAAGCCTTTTCGTTTGCTCCACAGGTCTTTGTTTTTCGTCATCTTCAGGTAGTCTTCGCTCGATCCGAACCCGACGAAGTCGATCAATTCGCGCTGTGCCAGCGATTCGAAGTGCCCGTTGGTCATAAACGTAACATCGTGCCCGCGCCGCTTGAGGGCTGCGGCGATTCCGATGAACGGATGGACGTCGCCGTGCGAACCGATTGTGACGATTAAAAAATTCAACGTGCTTTCCTCTCCCGATAACTCGGAATGATAGGAAAGACGCAGTTTGTTTACGAATGGGGTCAGTGATGACGCAATTACGTGATTACGTGACGGTTCTTGCTCACGTAATCACGTAATCATTCATCTACACTTACCGTGTTAACCGCGCGAACAGACCGACGACCGGGTTCGAATATACGGGCGCCTCACCCACCTGAACGCGCTCGGTTCGATATTCCCAGTGACCTTCGCGCACGAGCTCTTGTCGGTCGACATTTTGCCAGTGGCCTTCGCATACCAGCACCTGTCGCTCGACGTCGCGCCAGTGGCCGCGCTCGACCAGCACGCGCTCCTGCCGGATCACCTTGCGGCCATGCTCGCGATACACGACATCGCGCACGGTCCAGCGATCCGGCTCCCAAACGCGATCGCATTCTGTGCGATACACGGCCTCGACCCACACGCGATCGCACACGGTGCGATAGACGGGTTCCACCCAAACTCGGCTCGTCCGCTCTTCATACAACGGCTCGTAGCGTGGCCGGCCGAGGTTGATGTCGATGCGCACATCAGTCTTGTTGCGATTGCCTCCGTCATCGTCGCGGCGCCGATCATCGTAGCGATGGTCGTCACGATATCGGTCGTCGCGATCGCTTGTTCGAGAGCGATCTTGCGCGCGGGCGTCGTGAAATCGCCCACCTTCCGCTGCAGAAGCGATCGCCGGCAACGCGAAGGTTCCGGCCAACGTCGTTGCGCTCAGTAAAGCCGTTCGGACAAATTTATTCAGCCGCATCATGTGTGTCTCCAGTTGAGTCGCGAGATTAGACAGTGATGCGCGAGAAAAGTTAGCGATCGCAAACTGTAATGGGAAAGTCCGATAATTGCTTTGGTTTGCCGCTTGCGGCGTCGCAGATGCAGACGCGCCGTATTTAAGCAACTGGAATTTGCGAATCGCTGCATCTGCGACGCCGCAAGCGGTAGGCAGGCTCGTCACGCTTCCGTGTACTCGCACCACGTCTTCGGTGTCTCCCACACCGTCACGCCATGCAGCATTGCGCGATCCTTGGTCAGCACCGGTTTGAGCAACCGGTAGATCACCATCGCGATGTTCTCCACCGTCGGGTTCAGCTCGCGGAATTCAGCGATTTCCAGATTGAGATTCTTGTGATCGAATCGCTTAATGATCGTGTCATCCACCACGCGCTCGAACTTCGGCACATCCATCACGATCCCGTTGTCATCTGGCTCACCTTTGAGCGTCACCTGAACTTCATAGTTGTGCCCATGCCCGTGCGGGTTGTTGCACTTCCCGAAGGCGATGCGGTTCTGCTCTTCGGTGAACTTCGGATTGTGCAGCCGGTGCGATGCGGAGAATTCAAATTTCTGACTCAGAAGGACCATCGGATACTCCCGTTGGAAACAGGCGATCGACATCTGCGGGCTCAGGCGAAGCGTGACCGCTTCCATCGCGACCGTCGTGAATTCCAGCTTCA
>JACMJD010000163.1 GCA_014380825.1 Phycisphaerae bacterium
ATCCGACCTTCCCCGTCATCGTCGACGCCGGCGTCGGCACAGCGAGCGACGTCGCGATCGCGATGGAACTTGGCGCCGACGGCGTGCTGCTCAACACCGGCATCGCCCACGCGAAAGACCCGGTGAAGATGGCGCACGCGATGAAGCACGCGCTCGAAGCCGGCCGCCTCGCCTACCAGGCCGGCCGCATCGGCAAGAAACGCTATGCGACGGCGAGCAGCCCGTTCGAAGGCGTGATCAGCTACATTCCCGGCGAGTAAATTGGCTCGTCGAATCTATTGCAAAGAAATCTCTTCGTCGCGATTTTTTTGCTTCGGGATTTTCCGGTAATCCGCACCGATTTCGCTTGCCACTTCTACGGTAAAAAGCAAAATTGTCTTCCTCGATCGCGTTGGCTGCGGCTATTGGCTGACGCAACACAAGACAATCATTCGTGAAGGAGATGGAGCATGCGGAATACATTTGTTTGCGCGGGTTTCGGACTCGCATTGGCTGTCGCGTCCTCGGCGTTTGCGCGGCCGATCTTACAGTACGGGGCGACGCTCGACGGTACTCAGCAAAACCCCGACGTCGTCACGCCCGCGACCGGGACCGGCACGATGGCCATCGACACCGACGCGAACACGATGACGATTAATGTCGTCTACAGCGGCCTGATCGGCGCGCAGACCGACCAGCACATTCATGGCTTCTCCGGTCCGGAAGTGAATTCGAGCGTAATCTTCCCGCTTCCCGCCGGCGGTTCGCCGATCAACGCCGTGTGGAACTTCACCGAAGCGCAGCAGGCGAACATCCTCGCCGGCCTGACTTACGTGAACATCCACACCACCTTCGCAGGTGGCGGTGAAATCCGTGGGCAGATCCTCCCCGTTCCCGAACCGGCGAGTCTCGGCGTGCTCGCGATCGCCGGGATCGCTGCACTGCGGCGCCGACGTTGAGCTTCCTGACCGAAGGTTGAACTAACACGCATCGCGCGACACACCCCTGTCGCGCGATGTTCTTTCATTGGGCCGCACCGGTATGATGCCGCACGATGGATCCAATCGTTCTCGACATCGCCGGCCGTGCAGGGGTTTCGCTTTCCACCGAACAAATTGGCAAGCTCGAGGAGTATCTGAATCTGCTGCTGGCCGCCAATGAGCGGATGAACCTGACGCGCATCACCGATCGCGCCGCGGCCGAGGTTCAGCACATCGGCGATTCGCTCACCTTGCTGCCGTATCTCCCGAAAGGCCCTCACGCGCTGGCCGACGTCGGGACCGGCGGCGGCGTGCCGGGAATTCCGCTGGCGATTGCACGCCCGGACGCGCAGGTCACGCTGATCGAATCGACGAAGAAGAAGGCCGTCTTTCTTCGCGAGACCGTCGCGCAGCTCGGGCTGACGAACGTGACGGTCGACGACCGCCGCGCCGAAGAGCTCGGCAAGCGCGGAAAGAAGACGCGCGAAAGCTTCGACATCGTCGCCTTCCGCGCGGTGGCCACCATGATCTGGCTGGTCGAATGGGGCATGCCGCTGACAAAGAAAGGCGGCAAGCTGCTGGCGATGAAGGGCCCCAAGGGCCGCGAAGAGCTCGCCGGCGTTCAGGCGCGCACGCTCCGCTTCCTCGGCGGCGGCGAGCCGATCGTTCACGAAATCAGCCTGCCCGGCACCGATTCGCGCATCGTCGTTCAGATCGATAAAGTCGGACACTCCGATAAACGTTTCCCCCGCGATCCAACCACCGCAAAGGGCCAGCCCATGAAGTGATTTTGCTTCACTTCCAGGGTCATTAACCGCTCGCTTCTCCATGTCGATAATTCTTCTTAGGGACACGTCCCAAAAGGAGCCGGTAAGTGCATGGCGGCGATGTCGACTTGGTTCTACATGAACGGCCCGGAACGCGTCGGGCCGGTGTCGCAGGATCAGATGTGTGAATTGTTCCGCAAGGGAGTTCTCGGCGTGCAGACGCTGGTCTGGAGCGACAAGTTCAGCAACTGGACGCCGGCGTCTTCGATCGCGGCGCTGCGCTCGTTGTCGCCCTCCGTGCCGAACACAGTCGGCACGCCGGGGTTCGCCGCGCCGACCACGGCTCGCCGACCGCTCACCACGCTCGACTATGAAGCGCCCGCCGCCGATGGTCCAGTCGGCATTGGCGGCTGGCTGATCCTGCCGGCGATCGGAATGGTGCTGAGCCCGATCGGCGTTGGCCTTGGCGCGCTGGGATTGCTCGTGATCGCCAGCAAGCTGCAATCGACCGGCATGACCGGCGCCGCCGACTCGCTGCGAATGCTCGCCGCGATCAACGGGCTGTATGCGCTCTACATCCTGTACACCGCAATCATGTTCTTCGCGAAAAAGCGCTCGACCCCGGCGCTGGTGATCGGCGCGTACATCGGATCGATCGTGCTTGCGGTGGTGGCCGGACTGATGACGCAATCCATTCCGCAATCGCCAGCTCCCCCGCCCGGCAGCGAATGGCTGGGCGTGGTGAAGCCGGTGATCGTCGCGTTAATCTGGGTGCCCTATTTCCGCCTGTCGCGGCGCGTGCAGAACACGTTCGTGAATTAGCGGCAAGCAACAGCGCGATTACGGCGTTGTTCCAGAATTGAATCCTGCGGTACAAGCGATTCGGCATGTCCGAACCGGCACCCAACGTCTCGTTCACGCGCCGCGTGATGATCGCCGTCGCGATCACGCTGGCGGCGATCATCCTCGTCTACTTCGTCTGGCAGGCGGCGTACGTCCTGATGCTCGTCTTCGCGGGCGTGCTGCTGGCGATCTTCCTGCGCACGCTCGCCGAAGTCTTGATGCGCGTCGCTCCGCTCTCCATGAAATGGGCGCTGACTGTCGTGATCGCGGCCATCCTTGCAGTGAGCGTGGCGGGCGTCTGGCTCCTGGCGCCCAGCGTCTATCAGCAGGCCGATGAACTCTCGCGCGAAATTCCGAAAGCGATGCAGTCCGCGAAAGAGAAGGCCGAGACGTATCCAGCGGTTCAGCGCGTGTTGAGCGGCGACAGCTGGAAGCGCATCGCCAACCCGGAGTCTTCGCCGTTCATCGCCCGCATCACGAAGTTCGCCAACAGCGCACTGGGTGCATTGCTCGCGTTCGTGCTGGTGCTGTTCATCGGGTTTTACTTCGCGTACGAGCCGGCGTTATACACCAACGGCATCCTGCGGCTGATCCCGCGCGAACACCGCGAATATGCCGCCGAGATCCTCGGCGCGATCGGCTACACGCTGCGCTGGTGGATGATCGCGCAGTTCATCGACATGTGGATCATCGGCATCGCCACCGCGATCGGGCTGTGGCTGCTGGGTGTGAAGCTGGCACTGGTCTTCGGCATCCTGGCCGGCATCTTCAACATCATCCCAAACTTCGGACCCCTCGTGTCGCTCGTGCCGGCGACGCTGATCGCGCTGGCGCATAGCCCGCAGACCGCGATGCACGTGGTTATCATGTACCTGATCCTCCAGACGCTCGAAGGTTATGTCCTCTTGCCCATGCTCCAGCGCAAGGCCGTCGATACGCCGCCGGTCGTGCTGATCGGCGCACAAGTATTCATGGGCTACACGCTGGGCGCGCTCGGACTGCTGCTGGCGGCCCCGCTGGTGGCGGCGGTCATGGTGATGGTCAAGATGCTTTACGTTGAAGAGACGCTGGGGGACGAGATCGACACGCCGGACGATAAACTCAAACGCAAAGACGTGCCCACCGTTCCGGGCAAGCGGACGAACAAAAACAATCCCAACCACCAAGACACCAAGAACACCAAAAATTGAATTCAGGCCTCGCCTTCTTGGTGTTCTTGGTGTCTTGGTGGTTAATTCGTCTCGGATTTTCTACATTGTGGGAATGCCAATCTCGCTCCGAAGTTTCATTCTGGTTGTTCTGATGATCGCGATG
The DNA here is from genome assembly GCA_014380825.1 of Phycisphaerae bacterium. The sequence goes on from JACMJD010000163.1 coordinate 3,884, forward strand.
ACAGGATGCGCCAAGCCCGCGCGGGCAGCGCAGCCCGCTGCGAATCAAGCGCTGAATGCAAACGTCGATCTGCCTCGCCAGCCGTCGATCAGTCCGGACGGCGCGCAAGTCGTGTTCACGTGGCGCGGCGATCTGTGGAAAGTTTCGTCCCAAGGCGGCTTCGCCGAGCGCCTGACCTCGCACGTGGCCGACGACACAACCAGCGCGTGGAGCCGCGACGGAAAGCGCATCGCGTTCTCATCCAACCGCGCCGGCGGCGTGAACTTTTTTCTCATGAATGCCGATGGAACCGGCATCAACCAGATCACGAACTCCGATCGCGCGCTCGGCCTGGTGGGCTTCGGCGTCGACGAGAACAACAATGAAGTGCTGACGCTCCAGGCGTACTTCGAAACGGATGCTTATCGCTCGCCTCGCCCGTACATGGTTTCAACTTCCGGCGGCGACCTCGTGCGCGTACACGATGCGTTCGGCAGTTTTCCGTCGATCAGCCCGGACGGGAAACGCGTGCTCTTCAATCGCGGCTCATCGAGCTGGTCGCGCCGCGGCTACGACGGATCCGATGCGCGCGAGGTCTGGCTGTACACCCGCGCCGACAAGAGCTTCAAACGCCTGACCAACTGGAAAGGCAACGATGGCCGGGCCAAGTGGATCAACAATGATGAGTTCGTCTTCACGTCCGATCGTGACGACAACACGGTGAACCTCTATCGCCTGCGCGCCGGCGACGACGACAAACAGGCGAAGCGGTTAACGAATTACAAAGACACCGATGTCGAAGATTTCGATATCTCGGCGGACGGGCGCACGCTGCTGTTCGCTCGATGGAATCGGTTGAATCGACTCGATCTCACGCAACCGAATTCGGCGCCGGTCGAGCTGAGCATTCTCGCGTCGGAAGACGAGACGGACCGCTATCAACTGAAGGACATGGGCCGCACCGTGACGGATGCCGCCCTCAGCCCGGACGGCAAGACGATGGCGTACATCGCGTACGGCGATGTTTACGTGCGCGGCGTGGAATCGAAATCGCCAGCGCGTCGCGTGACGACGAAACCCTCCCGCGAACGGGACATCGCGTGGTCGGCGGACAGCGAGAAACTGTATTTCGTCAGCGATGAATCCGGCATGGAGGCGATCTACTCCGCCACGGTGAAGCTGACACGTTCGGACGTGAAAAAGCAGTACGACGCCGCGACGAAGAAGGACGCATCGACGAAACCCGTGACGCGCCCGACGACCGGTCCATCCGCCGATGAGACTGCCCGGCCGACACCGAATGAGCCGGCGAAATCGGGAGAAAATGATTTTGACCACGAGCAGCGTCGTCGTCGCACCGAACCACCGGAACCCGGCGCCACGCCGACAACTTCACCCGCGGGTGCCGGATCGCGCGCCGGCGCCGCAGCAGCGGCCGCGGATTCGGAGCCGTCGCGGTGGTCGGAAGCGCTCGCCTTCAACATCGAGCTGGTCAGCTCATCCGATGTCGGCGATACGAACCCGAGTCCATCGCCGGATGGGAAAGTGCTCGCGTTCCGTCGCGGCAGCGGCGATCTGTTCATCATGACGCTCGCGACCAAGGCGTCGACTCCACTTCTGCACGGCTGGAGCGACGCGCTCGGCTGGCGCTGGAGCCCGGATAGTAAGCACATCGCCTATACCACCGAAGACAGCAGCAACAACTCCGATATCTGGATTGCCCGATCCAACGACGTCGCCAGCGACAAGCACGCCGGTCACGCGGCATCCGCGGTAAACGTCACGCGGCATCCGGACAACGACTACGACCCGCGCTGGAGCGCCGACGGCAAAATCCTCGCCTTCCGATCCGAGCGCGTGAACGACGAGTACGATGTCTGGTCCGTCTATCTCGACAAAGATCTTGAATCGCTCACGCCCGTCGAGGCGGATCAGTACTACAAAGACGCAATCGCAGCCGCGAAGAAGCGCAAACCGCTGAGCGCCAAATCATCTACGACCAAACCAAGGGCGAAGTCCTCCACCACCACCACGGCCGCCACGTCCGCAACGAAGCCGGAGAACGACAACACGAAAATCGACGCACCGAAGGAAGACACCTCCCCCGAAAAAGAAATGGAGGCATCCTCCGCAGCAACAACGCAGTCTTGCCCAGTCGTCGCTCCAAAGGAAACCCTCGACCTCGACGACGCTTATCTTCGCCTCCGTCGCATCACCTCCCTTTCCGGAAGCGAAGGCAGCGTCGAGCTCACTCCCGGCGGCGACAAGTTCATCTTCACCGCCACCGTCGGCACCGCGCGCAGCCTCTATTCGCTCGATCGCGACGCCACCGAACCGAAGCGCCTCACCACCGCCGTCACGGTTCAAGGATTGAACTTCGCCGGTGATCAAATCGTCTTCACCGACGCCGGCCGTGGCGGAATCGTTAAACTGCCCAACGGCGAAGTCGAGTACTACGACATCGCCGACCGTGTGCGCGTCGATCTTCAAGCCTTCTGCGTACAGAAGTTCCTCGAAGCGTCCCGCATTCTCGGCGCACAATATTGGGACGAAAAAATGAACGGCCTGGATTGGCCGGCGCACACGAAGCGATATCTCGAGCTGGCCCGCGCCACCCGCACGGCCGAAGAGTTCGATCACGTCGCCAACCGCATGATCGGCGAGCTCAACGGCTCGCACCTCGGCATCAACGCACCCGATCCGGCCAACCCGAACACCCGCGCGCAAGGCCGGCTCGGGGTGACGACGATCAAAGATCCGAAGGGTTTCAAAGTCACATCGATCCTCCCCGACGGACCGGCCGATCGCGGAACGATGAAACTGAAAATCGGCGACGTCATCACGCAGATCGATCTCGAACCGTTCAAACCGGATGACACGCTCGAATCCGCGCTGGCCGGCAAGGTCGACAAGGAAGTGCTCGTCGGCTTCACGCGCGACGGACAGGAACTGGCCGCGCTGATCACGACCGTCAGTTACGATCGTCTGGACGACCTCGCCTACAACCACTGGCGGCGCGAGAACGCGCGCAAGGTCGAAGAATGGAGCGGCGGCAAGCTCGGCTACATCCACATCCTGGCGATGAGCCAGCCGAGCCTGGATGTCTTCGAGCGCGACCTCTACGCGGCCGCCGAGGGCAAAGCCGGCCTGATCATCGACGTCCGTAACAACGGCGGCGGCTCGACCGCGGATCGCTTGCTCGCATCCATCATGTATCCGCGTCATGCGTACACGCAGCCGCGCGGAATGGGGAAAGACATCAAGGACGCTTATCCGCAGGACCGCCTGTTTATCCAGCGATATGACAAGCCGATCGACATGCTGTGCAACGAGAAGAGTTTCAGCAACGCCGAGATTCTTGCCCACGCGTTCAAGACATTGAAGCGCGGCACACTCATCGGCGAAGCGACCGCCGGCGGAGTCATCAGCACGGGCGGCACATCGCTGCTCGATGGAACGTCAGTCCGTATTCCCGGTCGCGCATGGTACTTGCCGGATGGAACGAACATGGAACGCCACGGCGCGGTGCCGGATCTTCGCGTTCCGCAGACGCCGGAGGATGAGGTGAAGGATCAGGATTCGCAATTGCACGCGGCGGTGGATGATCTGATGAAGCGGGTGAAGTGATCTGGCAATCGGACGCGATCCTGCGGGATTTTTTTTTGAAACGTGAGACCCGACACATTCCCGTACTGCTCGATCACGTGTTGCGCATGATCAATCCGAAACCGGGCAGCGTGATCGTCGACTGCACGCTGGGTCTTGGGGGTCATTCCGCCCAGATCCTTCGACGCATCCTGCCGACCGGAAAACTGATCTCGATCGACTTCGATCCCACCAACATTTCGATCGCGCGATCGAAGCTTGATGAAATCGATCCGACCGGCCAATCGTTCACACTGGCTCACAACAACTTCGCGGCCTTGCCCACACTTCTATCCGAAGCGGGTGTCGAGCGAGTCGACGGAATCCTGGCGGATCTCGGCGTCGCCAGCCCGCAGATCGACGACCCGGCGCGCGGGTTTAGCTATCGACAGCCCGGGCCGCTGGATATGCGGATGGATCCGACGCGAGGCCAGCCCGCATCGGTGTTGATCAACAAGATGCCCGAGCATGAGCTGTGCGATGCGCTGCTGGAACTGGGCGATGAAACCGACGCGCCGCATATCGCGCGATTGGTCGTCGAGCGCCGCGCGGTCGCACCGATTACGACCACCGAAGACCTGATGGCCATCGTCTGTGAAGCACGCGATTTCACGATCAAACGCGCCGCCGGGGCAAAGCTTCACCCAGCCGCGCGAACGTTTCAGGCGCTGCGAATTCTCGTCAACCGCGAGATGGCCAACCTCGAACGATTGCTCGCGGTCATTCCGCAATGCCTGAAACCGGGCGGCGTCGCTGCGATCATCAGCTTCCACAGCGGCGAGGATCGACGTGTGAAGGAAAGCTTCCGCGACGGTTTGCGTGGTGGGATTTACGCAGACATCAGCCGCGAACCGATCGTCGCGACCGAGATCGAGCAGCGCGAAAATCCAAGATCGCGCTCGGCAAAATTGAGATGGGCTCGCCGAGCTTCGTGACGTGGCATGGGCGTCTCGCCCGTGCCACTAAATCATCCAGCCGGCGCGGCCGCCGGCGCTTCGCCGAACAGCGCATCGACGAATCGTTTCGGATCGAACGATTCGATATCCTGCGGCGTCTCGCCCAGGCCGATGAATTTGACCGGGATGTTAAGCTGATCCTTGATCGCGAAGACAAACCCCGCCTTTGCCGAGCCGTCGAGCTTGGCGACGAATAGGCCAGTCACGTTGATTGCCAGCTGGAAGTTTTTCGCCTGGTGCACCGCGTTCTGACCCGTCGTCGCATCGGCCACCAGCATCACCTCGTGCGGCGCGCCTTCAATTCGTTTTGACACGACGTCGCGGATTTTCGTCAGCTCGCGCATCAGGTTCTGCTGCGTGTGCAACCGGCCGGCCGTGTCGACGATCAGCACGTCGATGCCGCGCGCCGTGGCGGCCTCGCACGCGTCATATGCGACCGCCGCCGGATCGGAGCCGGTCTTGTGCTTGACGATCTCGACGCCGTTCCGCTCGGCCCAGATCGAAAGCTGCTCGACCGCGGCCGCGCGGAACGTATCGCTGGCGCAGAGCATCACCTTCTTGTTCATCTGCGTCTTCAGCAGCCACGCCAGCTTGGCGATGCTCGTCGTCTTGCCCGCGCCGTTCACGCCGGCGACGAGGATCACGGTCGGGCCCGATGGAGCAAATTTCAGCTCGCGATCGTCGGACGGAAACATCGCCAGCAGTTGATTGCGGACGATCGCCTCAGCCTCGTCAGCGTTCTTGATCTTGCCGAGTCGCCACTGCTCGCGCACTTCGGATTTCAGTTTCTCAGCGCGGAACACGCCCATGTCGGCGCGGATGAACTTCTCTTCCATCGCCTCCAGAAACGAATCATCGATCTGCCGCCCGGGGACAAACAGCGTGCGCACGTCGGTGTTCAGCACCGCCGCCGTTTTCTTCAGCGCGCCTTTGAGCTTGTCGATCGTCTTGGAGAAGAATGACATGAGCGAGAGTTCAGAGTTCGAAGTTCAGAGTTCAGGTGCAGTAGAGTCGTCTTTTTCTGAACTCTGCACTCTGACCTCTGAACTCTTCAGTGTTTCGTGTTCCTTCAACACCGCATCCAGCACACCATTCACAAACGCCGGGGAATTCTCGGTCGAGAATGTCTTGGCCAGCTCGATTGCTTCATCGATCGCCACCTTCGGCGGCGTGTGGCCGGCGGTGATTTCGAAGATCGCCAGGCGAATGATATTCCGATCCACGCCCGGCTGGCGCCGCGGCGGCCATTGCGGGGCGAGCCGCTCGACCCACTGATCGGAAACCGCCCGGCCCTCCCAGGCGCCGATCGCGAAATCCCGGGCGCGCTGGCGCGTGTACGGATCGTCGGCGCTGTCGTTGAGAATCTGGCTCGCGAGCGTGTCGTCGCGCGCGCCATGCGTGTCCCACGCGAAGAGGGTTTGCAAGGCAAGTTCACGGCTTTTCCGTTGGCCGGGCATCGTGGGGAAGTATAGACCTCGCGCGCGTCATGGCAACGTGGTGTTTGTGCGATGCGATAAATCTGATCCATTTCGAGCCAACAGCGACAGCGGCAAACGCCCGGGGTTGTTGGGAATCGCGCCATAGTTTTGCGCAATCCAGCGCCCGATCGGATGCGAAAGCTGATTCGGATCGACCGCCATGCTCACGACCAGATCCGGCGGATTCGCCTGAAGATCCGCCAGCGTCCTGGCCGTCAACCAATCCGCCACGGGCCCTTCGCTCGTGTGCGTCTTCCACAAACCCGTCGCCGGCGGACGCTTGTTCGCCAGCCAGTACAACTGAACCTCATCGCACCACGCGAACATGGTTTCGTCATCGCGAAGCAGTGAGCGAAGCTCCGTACCCGTGTCGGCGACATTGAGGAAAAAAGTTGCCGGATGGAGCGCTGCCGCGCGTTCGCGCGGGGAAAGAATCCACCAGTGCGATTGCAGAATCAGCAGACCGATGCAGACGATCGAGCCGACGGTGATCGCCAGGCGGCGTTTGATCGACATGAGCGCGCACGCGGCGGCGAGTGAAAGTGGGATCAGCCAGAGCTGATAGTAATGCTCGAAGAATTGACCCGGCATCGCGACGGCGATGAAGGCGCCGACGAACAGCGCGATCAGGAAAGATCGTCGCTTGCAGAGGATCAATCCGACGATCGCAAGCAGCACGAGCGGCAGCAGTTCGATCATTGCGGCCGGAAAGAGATGCGTTGGAACGAACGCGGAAACCAGGTTCGCCGCGACATTGCCACCGTAGAAGCTCGAGTAGATGAAGTTGGTTTGATAGAACAATTCGCCGCGGCCGGTGAGCGCGAAATACGTGAACATGATGATCCACGCGAGCGGGATGATCGCGAGCATCAGGAACACACGCCGGGGTCGTTCCTGCTTCGCGAAGAGCATCCAAGTCGCCAGCGCGATGGCCGGGGCGATGGCGACTTGTTTGAAGAGGGTTGCGATGGCGAGCGCTACGCCTGCAATGATCGTTCGTCGCGATAATACTGCGGCGAGGGAGGTGGCGAGAAACGCATTAATGAAGGCTTCGGTGTTGGGCAGATATGCGCCGAGCGCGGGTTGAAGCGATACGCATGTCCAGATCGCGGCGGGCCAGAGTCCCGCCGTCGAAGAAAAGAAAGACCCCTCACCTTGCCTCTCCCCGAGTATGGGGCGAGGAGGGAGTTGCTTGCAGCCCTGCGCGGCGCCGGCGAAGTAGATGGCGATCGTCGTGGTGATCGACGCGATCACCGACAGCAGATACGCCGACCATTCGTGCGAGCCGCGCGTGATCCATTCCGCCAGCGCGAAGCTGGCGAAAATGCCCGGCGGTTTCATGTCCCAGATGTCGGAGTAAAGTTGTTCGCCGTGCGCCATTTCGTTGCCGATCAGCGCGTACGTGGCCAGGTCCCAATCCGGCAGATCCCGGATAAACCGCAGCCGCCCCACCGCGATGGCAAGGCACAGCAACGCCAGAACCGCGATCGTTGAAGTAATCGCTGGACGAGTTCGTATAACCGTGTCGGCGTCGCTCATCGCGGTGGAGATTGTACCGGTCTTCCGCCGCTTGCGGCGTCGCAGATGCAGCGATGTCCTGCGTCAGCGAACGTGGTCCGATCTGCGACGCCGCAAGCGGCACTGGGAGTCAGAGCCGAGCGCGAATACACTTGAACATCGCAATGCCCCCACGCATGTCGGTTAACTCGGTCGACTCGAAGCTGTCCGCGCTGCTGACGGCCGTCGAAGCGCTGCGCGCTTCCGCATCTTCAACGACCGCGCCGGCGATCGAGCGCTTCAGCGCCGACCTGGCCGCGGCGCGGTTTCATCTGAAGCGGGATGTCAGCAAGCATGAGCCGATCATTCTCGCCGTGCTCGGTGGCACGGGCACGGGGAAGAGCACGCTGGTCAATCGCCTGCTGGACGCCGAGCAGCATCCGCTGACCGCCTCCAGCTTCCGTCGCACGTTTACTGCTGGCCCCGTCGCGATCGTGCATGAATCAAACCGCCTGCCCGAGCGATGGCTCGGGATCGATCACGTCGCGATCGATCCAGCCCAGATCCCCGCGCGCGGCCGGACCGATGCGCTCTCGATCATCCCGAACAATCACGATCTCACTCGATCGCTCACGCTCATCGACACGCCCGATCTGGACGGCGATCAGCTCGCCCATCACGCGCAGGCCGATCGCGTGTTCCGCTGGGCGGACGCGGTGCTGTTCCTCGTCACGCCCGAGAAATATCAGATGACCGAGCTGCTGCCGTACTACCGGCTCGCGAAGCGATACGAGCTGCCGGCGCTGTTCGTGATGAACAAAGTCGAAGAGCAGGCGGTTGTGGATGATTACGGCAAGCAGATCGAAGCACCGCCCTTCGCGATCCCGCGCGACGATGCATCGTACACAGCCTCCGCTGATGCCAATCTCGATGTGCTCAAGACGCGACTGACGGCGCTTATGGTTTCGCCCTCCGACACCCGTCAATTCGGTCTGAAGAATCGCACAATAGACCTCCTCGACCGCCTCCGCGACCAGATCCTCGCGCCGCTGACTCAGGACCGCAAAGCCATCGATCAGATCATCGCCTCGCTGCGTGCGATGGAGACGCCAAGCAGGCAAATCGACGTCAGCCCCATGATGTCGCAGCTTCGCCGGCGTCTCCAGCAGCGAAGTGTGCTGTACCTGATGGGGCCGACGCGCGTGCTCGACCGCGTGCGGCAAGTTCCGGGTTTGCTCGCGCGCCTGCCGCGCACGACGTGGGATTGGATCCGCACCGGACAGGTCAATCTCGGCGATGACGAAACACTTCCACCGGAATTGAAGAACGGCAAAGCGGGCGCGCCGGATTTTCACTCGGTGCTGGCCGATCAGATGCGCATCGTGCAGGCGCGGATCGAAGACGCGATCGTCGCATCGCCACAGTCGCGCACGTGGATGGCGCAGCCCGGGCGCGGCGGGCTCGACGACGCGCTGATCGATCCGAACGAAGCGGGCAACATTGCGAGCGACGAGCTCAATCTGCTCAAGGAATGGCTCAACAAGAAGTGGAACGCCACGCCCCGCGACACGGCCGTGCTGTCGCGACTGATCAAGCATCTGCCCGGCGGTGAAAAGCTCACGCGCTGGTCCGAGGCCGCACCGTATCTGCTGGCCGCCGTCGTCGCGACGCACCACGCGTTCTTCGGCCCGGTCGATCTGATGGTGATCGGCGGGTGGAGTTTGGCGACGTATTTGACGGAACGGCTGAGCAACGAGGTCGCATCGCGCACGCGCGAGACGAACCGCGCAATCAATCGCCGGTTCGAACAGCTCGCGCATCAGCAGATTAACCGCGCGGTCGAATGGCTGAACTCGCGAGCGCCGACGAATCGGTCGCTGGATGAATTGAAAGCGATTGCCGATCGAATATCGGAAACGCTGGAATGAACGTGGCATGGGCGTCCCGCCCGTGCACTTTTTGAGAAACGCGCGGGCGAGACGCCCACGCCACGAAATGCAAACCGACATCCAACAACTCGTAGTTGACACGATCGAGCTGACCGGCGTGACTGCGCCGAAGCTGCTGGATGCCGACGCGCCCGTGCTCGCGCCCGCGCCGAGTAATGCGCCGGTATCGCTGTATCTCGTCGGTCTGATCGGCGGGAAGGACGTCGGCAAGAGCAGCCTGGTCAACGCGCTGGTTGGCCAGACAATTTCCGCCCAATCCAGCTTCGGCGAAGGCACGCAGAGCGTGATCGCCTACGCGCATGAGTCGGCCGAACGTGAATTGCGATCGCTCTTGTCCCGCGAAGTGCCCGATCGGTTCAGCATCATCACGCACCGCATCGATTCGCTGCGGCGGCAGGTGCTGCTCGATCTGCCGGACATCGACAGCCATTACACGTCGCATGTCCAAATCACACGTCGGATGCTGCGGCACATGCTGTTCCCGCTGTGGATTCAGAGCGTCGAGAAATATGCCGACCAGCAGCCGCAGGCGCTGCTGGCGCAGGTCGCGGAAGGAAACGACCCGGCCAACTTCGTGTTCGTGCTGAACAAAGCGGATCAGCTCGTCGCGCGCGAGGGCCAATCCGCGGCCGAGGAGCTTCGAGATGATTACGCGCGGCGCATCGCCGGCGCACTGAAGCTGTCGCACTCGCCGGTCGTGCATCTGATCAGCGCGACGCATCCGCAGGCGTTTGATCTGCCGAAGCTGCGCAAGGCGCTGTGGGACGATCGCCCCGCCACCAGTGTCGCGGCATCACGCGGATTGGCCGATCAGCGCCGGTATGACACGCTGATCGACTGGCTGGATTCGCAGAACCTTGCCGCCCGCGCGGCGCGATCGACGCGTTTGCTCCGCGACGCCGAAGAGCTGACCGCCGGGCGGTTGGCGGTGCCGCTGCTGGAAGAGTTCCTCCCGCAGCTCACCGGCGATCCATCACATCGGCTGGCGATGATCGAACCGGTGATGAGCAAGCGCCTTTCGCGCTGGCCGATCGTGAACGTAATCCAGACGTCGCTCTCGCCGCTGATGGCGCTGATCCGGAAGAATCTTTCCGCGACGCCAACGCCGATGGATTCGCACGCGCCAACGGTGGGCGGTCGCCCGCTCAAGACGCTCGTGCAAACCACGTTCGCGCAGATCCGTCAGACCGATCCGACGATCGCGGAACTCTACGGCGAGCGAAAACTCTGGGACGACTTCCCCGCCGACATGGCCGCCAACGATCTGTCGCACCGCATCAACGGAGCGATCGCTCGCCAGCGGGAAGAAGCGATGCGCCGCATCGCAACGAGCGGTCCATTCTCCATCATCGCGGCCCCGCTGCGCTGGCTGCTGACGATCGGTGCGCTGCTGTGGTTCCCGATCATCCAGCCGATCCTGCAACGCGTGTTGGCGGGCCAGTTCGTGCCGAGCTGGCGCGAGATCGCGTCGGTGATCGTGCCGCTGCTTGGCGCGACATACTTGCTGCACAGCGCGGCCTTCCTGGTGATCTGGTTCGGCGCGCTGTGGATGGTCCTGCGCTGGGACACGCACCGCCGAGTCAACCGCCTGATCGCGCGCTGGACGAGTGCCGATCTCGACAGTGACCTGTCACTCAGCGGCCAGGTGGTTAGCTGGATCGATGATCTGCTCGAACCGTTGAAGCGGCGCGAGCGCGAGTCGACCCAGCTTGCCGATCGACTGGCCAAGGCGAAGCAACTCACCTCGTGAGCGGCGCAGCGCCGGGAACTGAGAAATAAAAAAAATAATCGCGATTTCCGTCCGGAAATTCAGCTTCTCGAAATTGCGCTGCGCGCCAGCATCGCGCCGCGCGCAACGCGCCCAGTATATGTGGAGGTCACGAAGCGTCCCGCGAACGGACGACAATCGACGGTGATTCGATCCGGAGGAAACGTGATACAGAATGAATCAATATGAAACAGAACGATACAGTTTGAAACAGGTGCGCGATTTGGCAAAGCAAAGCCAAACGCTGCTCGGATGCGGATCACAGCCCTTGCGCGCGACGTAATCCCGCGGCTGCCGGGGGAAATCCGGGGCGCAGTTGCAACGCCTGCTGGAACGAGTATGCGGCATCCGACACGTGTCCGGTTTGAAGCTGCGCGGCGCCGAGGTTTGTCCAGGCTTCGACGTTGGTCGGATCCGCCTTGAGCGCTTGGATGAAGTTGTACATCGCTTCGTCGAATTCCTTCCGATTCAGCAACAACGAACCCAAGTTGTATCGCGCCGCGACGTACGTGGGGTTGTATGCAATCGCGTCGCGGTAGTGTGCGATGGCTTCATCAAGCAGCCCGCGACGCTCGAGGATTCTCGCCAGGCGGAAGTTGGCTTCCGGATAATGCTCCGCGATCGCCAGCGACTTGCGATATTTCTCTACCGCTCCGTTCTCGTCTCCCTGACGTTCGAGCACCTGGCCCCAGTTGTAATATGCGGGGGCGAAATCGGGGTTGATGCGAAGCGCTTCCTGAAATTCCGCGATCGCTCGACCGTTGTCTCCGCGCCAGCCATACACGCTGCCGGCGTTGACGTGCGTGTCGTGTATTTTCGGATCGAGCTCCAGCGCACGCAGAAACAGCGGTGCGGCCTCTTCGATTCGGTCCTGGGCGATCAGGACTTTTGCGAGGTTCGTCTGCACCATCCACGAGCGCTCGTTCTTGGACAGGGTGTCGCGCCAGAGGGTTTCGGCGTTGTCGTAAATGGTCGCCTGCCGGTACGTCAGCAAAAGAAGCGGCAGCAACAGCACGGCCGACACGACGTAAGGTTGCACGCGGCCGACGACGCGCCAGATGATCGCGGCCAGCAGCGCGATCAGCGCGATGCTGGCGTGGTATTGGAAGTGGTCGGCGACGTAGCTGAAACGCATCGGATAGACGTTGACGAACCCAAGGGCCGGCACCAGCGTGCCGCAGAACAGGAGGCTTGCCGCGAGCGGGCCGCGACCGAATCGGTTGCGAAGCGCGAACAGGGCGACGATGACTGCGATCACCGCGACCGGGAAGATCCACAGCCATGGCTCGATGCGGTCGATCGAATCCCAGCGCGGGTAGATGAACGTGAGGTTGAACGGGGCGATCAGCTTCGTCGCGTAAAACCAGATCGCTCGGCCGGCGATCAGGATGCGCTGGATCAGGCTCAGGTTCAGCTCGACAATCTTCGTTCCGTCGGCTCCGACGTGCGTGTGTTCGAGGTAGGACGTGACGGTCGACATCAACAGACCGAGGAGGAAAAAGGGAGCGAGCGGGATCACATCTCGCCGGGTGATCCGTCCGCGTTTCCACCAGAGGATGACCAGGATCGCAGCGGGGAAGGATGCGGTAACGGTTTTGCTGAAGAGGGCGCAGGTGAAAAGGATGAGTGCAAGCGCATAGCTTTTCGGATTTAAGACCCACCGCGGGGCGGTGGGCTTTTCTATGTCGGTTACGCGCAAGAGGAAAACTTGCAGCGCACAGAGATAGAACAGCAGCGACAGCACGTTCTTCCGCTCGGTCACCCACGCCACCGATTCGACGTGAACCGGATGCCCCGCGAAAATCGCTGCTGCTAACCAGGCGCCGGGAACGTTCAGGCGCGCCAGCAATCTCCACAGGAGCAGCGCGTTGATCGTGTGCAGGACGATGTTGGTGACGTGATAGATCGTCGCGGATTGCGCGCCGAAGAACTGGTACTCGATCCAGAACGTCGTGTGTACCAGCGGATACCATTGCGGCAGCGACGTCGGATGAAACCAAATTTCACCCAGGCCGGTGAGGTCGCGCAGTGTGTGGTTGTTGATGACGTAATCCGGATCGTCCCAGATGAAGCCGGCCCGGAACGCGGGTAGGTAGGCGATCGCGGTGATCGCGATCAGCAGCAAAGCGCCCGGAAGGAACGATCGCACGCGCGACGGCGCGACGGCCGGATGTTTCAATTTCTTCGAACGCTGCTTCGGACGCTTCTGGGCCATGCTTGGTTTGCGGTACTATCGCGGACGGTGATTGAATTTCCTAACTGGCGCGCTGTCGCCTGAAGGAGCCTGTCATGCTGAAACGTCGAATGATTCTGCCGGCCATGCTGTGCGTAATAATTTTGTGCGCCGCCGGTCCCGCCGACGAACTGGCGGAGAAGGTGATGAAGGCCAATGGCGCGCAGAACTGGCCGAAGATCTCCCGCATCAAGTTCAGTTGGTGTGTCGATCGTGGTGAAGCAAAGAAGATCGTCCGCGCGCACGATTGGGACATCCGCAAGATGACCGACACGGTCACCGTCGATGGCAAAACCATGACTTGCAAAGTGACCGGTCCGAACGACACGCAAGAGGCGAAGGACGCGTTCGCCGCGTGGACGAACGATTCGTACTGGCTGATGGCGCCGATGAAGATCATGGACGCCGGCGTGAACCGCACGGTGAAGCCGGACGAGCAGATCGATGGCAGGAATTATCACGTGCTGCACCTCTCGTTCGGCACGGTCGGCCTCACGCCGGGCGATCAGTACAACCAGTACATCGACCCGGAGACGAACCTCCTCGCAGCGTGGGACTACATTCCCGCCGGCGCCGAGCCGAAGCGATTCACGTGGGAAGACTACAAAGACTTCAACGGCGTGAAGATCGCGACGATGCACAAGATGAACGGCAAGCCGACGGTCACGATTTCGGACATCTCCGTGATGACGGATTGAAACCCGCCTCGTATCACGGGCGTCGCGCCCGTGCGAGCGTTAGGCACGGGCGAGACGCCCGTGATACCTGGTAATGCCTAAAGCGATCGTCATCGGCGCTGGTTTTGGCGGCGTCGCCGCGGCGTTGCGGTTGCGCGCCAAGGGTTACGACGTCACGATCATCGACAAGCAGGACAAGCTTGGCGGCCGCGCGTACGTGTATCATCGCAACGGGTACACGTTTGACGCCGGGCCGACCGTTGTCACCGCGCCATTCTTGTTCGATGAACTGTTCGAACTCTTCGGCAAGAAGCGATCGGATTACGTCACGTTCGTGCCGGTGTATCCGTGGTATCGCATCCAGTTCGCCGACCGCACCACCTTCGACTACGGCGGCACGCTCGAGCAGACGCTCGAAGCGATCCGCAAAATCGAGCCGGCCGACGTCGATGGTTATCTGAAGCTGCTGGCGCACTCGAAGAAGATCTTCGACATCGGTTTCACGAAACTGGGCGATCAGCCGTTCGACACGTGGTGGTCGATGATCCGCGTCGCCCCGCAGTTGCTCCGCCTGGGCAACTGGCGAACCGTCTGGCAGATGACGTGCAAGTACATCCGGAACGACAAATTGCGAAGAGTCTTCAGCTTCCAGCCGCTGCTGGTGGGCGGGAACCCGTTCAACACGACGAGCATCTATTCGCTGATCCAATATCTGGAACGCGAATGGGGCGTGCATTACGCGATGGGCGGGACGGGGGCGATTGTGGAGGCGTTGCGGCGATTGATGGAGGAGGTTGGAATCAAAATACGATTGGGCGAAGAAGTGGAAAAGATCGACTTGGCGTTCACCAAGACATTTCTGCGTCCGGTGAATGAGCAAGTCGATTCCGTACGATTGAAGGGTGGTGAAGTCATTGAGCTGTGGAGCATTGATGACGACGATTATCCGGTACACGATTGCATAGTTGTCTGTAACGCGGACGCTCCGCACGTCTACAAGTACCTGCTCGACAAACAGCATCGCCACGGTGACGCCCCTCGACGTCTCGACAAGCTCAAGTATTCCATGGGCCTCTTCGTCCTCTACTTCGGCACGACTCGCCAGTATCCGGAGATCGCGCATCACACGATCATCCTTGGCGAGAAGTATCAGCAGTTGCTGACCGAGATGTTCGACGAGAAGTCGCTGGAGATGAGCGATTTCTCGATCTACCTGCACCGCCCCACCGCGACCGATCCATCCATGGCGCCGGCGGGTTGCGATTGCTGGTATGCGCTGGTGCCGGTGCCGAATCTGCAAGGCGGGCAGGATTGGAAAACGCTCGGGCCGAAGTATCGGGATCTGGTGGTTGAGTATCTGGAGCGGACGACGATCCCGGGTTTGCGCGAGTGCATCGTCGAAGATTTCTACGTCACGCCCGAGCACTTCCGCGACAACCTGAACACGATGCACGGCACGGGTTTCAGCATTCAGCCGACGTTCGATCAGTCGGCGTATTTTCGGTTTCACAACAAGAGCGAGGATATCGAAGGATTGTATTTCGTCGGGGCGGGAACGCATCCTGGCGCGGGAATGCCGGGCGTGTTGTGCAGTGCGAAGGTGCTGGATCGGCTGATTCCGCGAGTCGGGACGAACGCTAGGTGACGTGTGGTGGCACCGGTTGCGAAACATCTTCAACCCGAAGCAAAATATGTCGAGCGAAGCGCCGCGAGCAGATGGAACATTCCAGCGCGCAAGGACATGGGCAACGCATCACACTTCGCTGCGTCTTGCGCCGTCTCCAGCAGACATGCGATCAACTCCCGCGTCCGATCCACCGCCCCGGCTCGTCGCAGGTCAACGCGAATCGCCTGGGCCAATGCTGTCGTGTGGCCGTTCGCGTTTTTGAGGTCGGTCAACTTTTGATCGAACCCGGCCCGCGTCGCATCGTCCATCGCGGCGCGGGCGCGGATCATCGTGACGGTGCGTTTTCCCTGCACGATATCGCAACCTTCGTGCACGTCGTTCGCCAGATCGGTCAGGTCGTTTTGCAGTTGATAAGCCTGCCCCAGCGCCAGCGCGAAGCGCGCGACCTGGCACTGACCTTCGCCTTCGACACCGGCAAGCATCGCGCCGGACAGCATCGGCCCCTCGAAAGTGTACGAGGCCGTCTTCCAGTGATATTCGCGGAGCAGCAGTTCTTCGGGGACGTCGGCGATCGGCGCGTGCGACTGGCAGATGTCGATCGCCTGCCCGAACCCGGTCGTGCACGCGACACGTGAGAAGATCCGCAACTGGTCGCGATGCATCTGCGGCGAGACGTCCAACTCGTGCAACAGTCGCATGGCTGCGCTGAACAGCAGATCGCCCCCGACGATCGCCAGGTTCGTGCCGAACTTTCGCGAGTGCCCGTCAAGCGATTCCATCCGCCGGTGCAAGCTGGGCTGATCTCGCCGCACATCGGATGCGTCGATGATGTCATCGTGGGCAAGGAGGAACGCGTGGAACAATTCCCAGACGCACGCCAGATCGAGCAGCGCTGCGGAATCCGATTCGGAGCCACTGGCCTGGCGATGCGTCCACAGGCACAACTGCGGCCGGATGCGCTTCCCACCGGCCAGGACATATTCGCGGATAACTTGGTTGACGCCGGACAGACCCTCTGCGCAAAGCGTCCGCGACAGGACGCCGCGAAGGTGAAGCTCGATGCGAGCAAGCTGGTCGCTGCCAAGCAGGTTCAATGGATCAACCCCGTGCCAAGGCCTGTCTCCCCGGAACCACGCATTATTGGCGGCCCGTGCGAGTCGATCAAGTTTCAGAGGTTTTGATGAGTCGACAAGTGATGGCTGAGGCGCAAAGCAACCGACCGCAACGCGTGCAAGGAGAACGCGCTGCGGCCGGTGCCAAATCCTCGAACCAAACGAACCATCTGCACAGACGACGTCGCGCGCGCCGCAAACCAATTGGGCGCGCGGCTGACGTTAAACCGTGCGGTTCACGAAGCCGACAATCACGAAGATGATCGCCAGCACGAGGAACACGAACAGCAGCGTTCGGCCGATGCCGGCGCTCATGCCTGCGACACCGCGGGCGCCCAGCACGTAGGCGAGGATCGCGATGATGAAGAATACGACCGCGAGCGAAATCAGACCGCTGGGCATCGCTTGCGCGAGCAGGCCGAGTGAAGCAAGGGTAAGCATGACAGTTCTCCTTTTCGAAAACTAAGGATGAAGTGCATCCGACCGGCCTGTCGCCGGTTGACCCGCCGCCGCACGAAGTCGACGGCATCGATATGCGGCTTTGCAAAGAGTGTGCCGAGGCCCGTAGCGTTGCGGCTTACGGCCTTGCAACGCCGGTCGGTCGTGCTGACATGCCGCAAAACGTCGATTTGGCGTCGTGCCGGTCGAAAGGAGTTGCTATCGCTGGATCGTGGGCCACACCGCGACGGTGCAGACTCG